>RFZE01000001.1 GCA_009920875.1 Alphaproteobacteria bacterium
GCCGATTATAAAAGCGTCACTGAATTTGCCGTTGAGGAAGTAGAGAAACGCATATGACCAAAAAAGTAGCCGTTTTCGGCGAGATGGGTGTGAATTTCGCGCCCATTATTGAAGAGTATTTTGCCGCTAAACAGAAAGATTGGCAGGTCACCACATGGGCCTGCGATGGTGATGAAGCGGCGCGCGATGCGGTGCTGGCTGAGTGCGAAGCGGCGGTGATGAGCGCCGATTTCATTTTGACGCCGGGCAATTTCGGCGCGCTGATGGCCGCGCCCCATCTCAAAATCCTACTGCAACCTTGGGTCGGCACGGATTGGCTTGATGAGGGCTTTCTGCCGAAGGGGCTGATTTTCTGCAATGCCGGCGGCCATGCCGCGCCCATGGCGGAATATGTGCTGGGCACCATGCTGGAACACGCGCTTGAATTGCGCACCATGCATAGCGATATGCTGGCCGGAAAATGGCGCCGCGCCGGTCGCAATGCGGCACCCGAGGCACGGCACGGCGATTTGCTCGGCAAACATATCGGCATTGTCGGCTATGGCGAAATTGCCCAAGCGGTGGCGACCCGCGCCGCCGCTTTCGGCATGAGCGTATCGGCCGTGGCGCGCTCCAAGCGCGACAAAACCCCTACCCCGCTCGATTGGATCGGCACGCAAACCGATTTGCCGAAACTTCTGGCCGAAAGCGATTACCTCATCATGACCTGCGATTTGAACGATGAAACCGAAGGCATGATTGACGCGGCCGCTTTCGCGCAAATGAAAGACACGGCCTATATCATTAATGTGGCGCGCGGCGAGGTGATTGACGAAGACGCGCTGTTTGAGGCGCTGCAGTCAAAACGCATTGGCGGCGCGGCGCTTGATACTTGGTATCGCTATCCCGTCAATATCGCCGATACCGAGCCCGACCCCGACCGTGGCGGGCCGTATCAAGGCTCGAAACATGATTTCAACAGCCTCGATAATGTGCTGCTGACCCCGCATATGGCGGCGCATACATTCGGCGCTGACCGCGGGCGATATGTGTCGATTGCCGAAAGCCTGTGCAGCTATGCCGAAGGCGCTGATGTGAAACGGCAAGTCACCATCGGCACGGGCGAAAACCTCGAAGGGTTTGCGATACCGTAGGCTAAAAGCACCCGCCAGCTTGCTGGCGTTGGTGCGCCTTGCCCCAGCGCAGCGACCAACGGGAGCGAAGTCGGAGCCAAAAGCACCAGCCTTAAAGTAAATATTTTCATTTAAAAGCAATAAGTTAAATCAGATTTAGCTTGCCTTACCCGCTAACGATTTCCTAACCTCCTCCTGTCAATCCTAATTCGGACACCCCTGTCGGGGTGCTCTCCGAATACAATACCGCTCGCGGAGATAGGCGAGATCTCCATTCTCGAATTGGGATTGACACAGCCCGGCACTTTTGCCGGTGCTGCTCAATAATAATAAGAGGAGGGAGAACGCCGTGTCGGAACTTATCAATGCCTATAATAATAGCTGGCCGTTTGTGCAGATGTTTATGCTCGCCACGCTTTTGGGGCTGGTTGCCTTGCCTGTTTGGTTGACCCATCGCTGGCTGACCATGCGCAAGAAAATGCCGGACAATATTTTGCTTGCGCTGGCGCAAGACGGTGACGTGGTAACGCTAACCGTGCGTCAAGGTGCACCGATTAGCCCCAATCAGCTTACCAATCTGCTGACCGAACCGACCTCACAAGCGGATATTCACGCCGAGCCGATAAGGGCTGATTAAGCGACCGCGCCCTTCTACCGCCGACTTCGCTCCCTTCGGTCGCTGCGCTGGCGGAAGGCGCACCGTGTTTGCCCTGCGGGCAAACGGGTGATTTTACCGTGCGTCTTCTTGCCACGTAATTGATATGGCCAATCTCTTGCCAAGCAACAGGGTCATGCTATTGTTTCGGCAATTATTGTTTGAGGAGACAGAGATGACCGCTTTAGACACATTCCGCGAAGAAACGCGGGCTTGGTTGCAGGAAAACTGCCCCGAATCGATGCGCACGCCGATGCCGGAGCGCGAAATGCCATGGGGTGGCCGCAATGCCAGCTATCCCAATCCGGACACCAAAGTTTGGATGGACCGCATGGCCTCGCGCGGCTGGACCGCGCCCGAATGGCCGGCTGAATATGGCGGCGGTGGCCTGTCGAAAGAGGAAAACAAAGTGCTGCAACAGGAATTGGCCGCGATTAAAGCGCGCCCTGCCCTGACCAGCTTCGGCCTTTGGATGCTTGGCCCGGCACTGTTGGAATTTGCCAGCGAAGAGCAGAAGCAGAAATATATTCCTGAAATCATCAAGGGTGAAATTCGCTGGTGTCAGGGCTATTCAGAGCCGGGCGCGGGGTCTGACCTCGCCGGTCTGCAAACCAAATGCGAAGATAAGGGCGATCATTATCTGGTCAATGGCCAGAAAGTGTGGACCTCTTATGCCGATAAATGCGACATGATTTTTTGCCTCGTGCGCACCGACACCACGGTTAAGCATGACGGTATTTCTTTCTTGCTCATCGATATGGATAATGAAGGCGTGGAAGCGCGCCCGATTAAACTGATCTCCGGTTCATCGCCCTTCTGCGAAACATTCCTGACCGATGTGAAAGTGCCGAAAGAAAATCTGGTCGGCGAGCTGAACAAAGGCTGGACCATTGCCAAGCGTTTGCTGGAGCATGAGCGCAGCATGATTTCAGGCATGGGCATGGGCGCCGGTGCGGCCTCTATGGGCGGCATGGAAGCCGTGGCGAAAGAAAATTTCGGCACAGATGGCGAGAAAATAGCGGACACCAGCATTCGCCAAGCAATTGCCGACCACAAAATGGACCAGCAAGCTTTCGGCCTGACGCTGAAACGCGCTTCCGCCGAAGCCAAATCGGGCCAAGGCATGGGCGCGGCTTCGGCCATGTTTAAATATTACGGCACGGAAGTGAATAAACGCCGTTTTGAATTGCTGCTCGATGTTTTGGGCACGCAGGCTTTGGGCTGGGAAGGCGAAGGCTTTGACAGCAAAGAATTGGCCGTCACCCGTTCGTGGCTGCGCTCGAAAGGCAATTCGATTGAAGGCGGCACATCAGAAGTGCAACTGAATGTTATTGCCAAACGTGTGCTCGGCCTGCCCGACGCTTAAACCGGCACTGCCGATACTCTTGAATATTAGGGGGATTTCTCATGGCACTCGTGCTGACTGAAGAACAAACCATGCTTCGCGATATGGCGAAGGATTTTTTCACCGAACAGGTTCCGGTGACCAATTTGCGCAAATTGCGCGATGAAGAAGATGATTTGGGCTATGACAAAGAGGTCTGGGCGCAGATTGTTGAGCTTGGCTTTGCCGGTATTTTGATACCTGAAGAGCAAGGCGGCACCGGCTTCGGGCCTATGGGTCTGGGCATTGTGATGACCGAAGCGGGGCGCACATTGGCCGCCACACCGCTTTATTCAACCGCCGTATTAGGCGCAGGGCTTATTCTTGCGGCCGGTTCAGAAGCGCAAAAAAATGACCTTTTGCCGAAAATTGCCGGTGGCGAATTGCTGACCGCTTTGGCTTTGGAAGAAACCAACCACCACAATCCGGCCAATGTTGCCATGACGGCCGAAAAATCGGGCGATGGCTTCAAATTGTCGGGCGAAAAGAAATTCGTCATTGACGGTCACATTGCCGACAAGCTGATTGTCGTGGCGCGCACAAGCGGTGCGGCAGGCGACACGCAAGGCCTGTCGATGTTTCTGGTTGATGCCGATGCCAAAGGCGTCAGCATCACCCGCACCCATATGGTCGATAGCCGCAATGCCGCTATCATATCGCTGGACGGGGTGGAGGTTTCTGCCGATGACGCTTTGGGCGGCATTGGCGCGGCTTATCCCGAATTGGAAAATGTGCTGGATTTGGGACGCGCTTGCATTGCCGCTGAAATGCTAGGCGGCGCGGAAGCGGTGTTTGACACAACGCTTGAATATCTCAAAGAGCGCAAGCAATTCGGCGTGATTATCGGCACGTTCCAAGCATTGAAACACCGCGCGGCAGAAATGTTCTGCGAAGTGGAAATCTGCCGCTCCGTGGTGCTGGAAGCCTTGTCAGCGCTTGATGAGCGCCGCAATGATGTGCCCGCCGTGACCAGTCTCGCCAAAGCGCGGGTCGGTGAAGCGGCGCGGTTGATTACCAATGAAGGCGTGCAAATGCATGGCGGCATCGGCATGACCGATGCGGTTGATATGGGGCTTTATTTGAAGCGCGCCCGCGTGCAAGCGCAAATGCTCGGTAACAGCAATTTCCACCGCGCCCGCTATGCTGATTTGGGTGGTTACTAATTAAGTAATCCGAAAGCTTACCAAGGCCTCGACATTTGCCTGTCGAGGCCTTATTTTTTCACTGAATCAAATTGTCGAAGGAAATGCAATGTCAGATGGCGCGCAACAACCGCAACGAATTACCGTTCTAGCAGAAGAATTCACCCCTGCCGCGATGGAGTTTCACCGTCGCAATATGAGCGCGCGCGGCTATCGCATGGAAGGGCAAATTACGCCGCGTCGTTACATGATGATTGACGGGCCGGGTGAACCCAGCGATTTGTTCGACGGCAAAGAATATTATGCGGTTACTTTCGTCCGCAAAGACGACGAGTAACCCTGCGGCAAATAAGCCTTTTCTCCGGCAAAGCTGGCTTCAAGAGCATAAATCGGCTAAAGCTATCGTTAGAAACTAGGGATTTTCAATGGCCGTCGAATATGACAAGCATTTGGATGACGCGCTGGCCTCATTGCATGATGAGGGCCGCTATCGCGTATTTACCGATTTGGCACGCAGCGCCGGTGCTTTTCCGCGCGCCATGAACCATTCGGCCAATCCGCCGCGCGAGGTTATTGTTTGGTGTTCCAATGATTATTTGGGCATGGGGCAAAGCGCCGATGTGATGAACGCCATGAAGCACGCCATTGACACAATGGGCACGGGCGCGGGCGGCACACGCAATATTTCCGGCACCCACCATATGATTGTTGAACTGGAAAACGAACTTGCCGATTTGCACGATAAAGAGGCCGCTTTGGTCTTCACCTCGGGCTATATTTCCAATGAGGCGACAATCTCGACATTGGCCAAATTGCTGCCAGATTGCCTTATCCTGTCAGACGAATTGAACCACGCCTCAATGATTGAAGGCGTGCGTCAAAGCGGCTGCTCAAAGCTGATTTGGCGGCATAATGATATTGAACATTTGGAAAGCCTGTTGCGCGATGCCGACCCGGCGCGCCCCAAGCTGATTGCCTTTGAAAGCGTCTATTCAATGGATGGCGATATTGCGCCGATTGAAGCGATTTGTGACTTGGCCGAAAAATATGACGCGCTGACTTATCTCGATGAAGTGCATGCTGTCGGCATGTATGGCCCGCGCGGCGGCGGCATTGCCGATCGTGACAATCTCATGCAGCGCGTTGACATTATTGAGGGCACGCTGGCCAAAGCCTTCGGCATTATGGGCGGCTATATTACCGGCAAACAAAATCTGGTTGATGCCATTCGTTCCTATGCGCCGGGCTTTATTTTCACCACCACCTTGCCGCCGACGGTTGCCGCCGGTGCCATTAAAAGCGTGCAATTGGTGAAACAAGCCAATGATTTACGCCAGCGCCATCAAGAGCGCGCCGAAAAGCTGAAAACCATGTTGGAAGATGCCGGTATGCCGGTCTTGCGCACGGAAACGCATATTGTGCCGCTTATGGTCGGCGATCCGGTGCTGTGCAAGGCGGCCTCTGACCGCTTGCTTAATGAGCACAATATTTACATTCAGCCGATTAACTATCCGACCGTGCCGCGCGGCACGGAGCGGCTTCGCATTACCCCATCGCCGCTGCATGATGACACAATGATGGACGCACTTGTCGAAGCGGTTCAGGAAGTCTGGGCACATTTGGATATTTCCTGCGACCTACCGGATTTGATGGCTGCGCCCGCGGCTCAGTAATGTTGCCCAATACTCACCCTGAAGTTGCGTTTGGCAAAACCGGCCTTTTATTGGTCAATCTCGGCACGCCTGAAAGCCCTGACAAAAAGGGACTGCGCCCCTATCTCAAACAATTTTTAAGCGACCGCCGCGTTATTGAAGCATCGCCACTTATTTGGCAACCGATTTTGCGCGGCATAATTTTGAACACGCGGCCGAAAAAATCGGCCGAGGCCTATGCCAAAATCTGGCGCGAAGAAAGCAATGAAAGCCCGTTGCGCTATTATACGCGGGTGCAAGCTGAAAAATTGCAAGCCCAGCTTGGTGATGGTGTGAAAGTTGATTGGGCCATGCGCTATGGTGCGCCGTCCATCGAAACGCGCCTCGCCGATATGAAAGCGGCAGGCTGTGAACGCATCGCCATTATCGCGCTATACCCGCAATATAGCGCCTCCACTTCGGCCAGCGTTTATGATGATGTTTTCCGCGCTTTGTTGAAGCTGCGCTGGCAACCGGCCATTCGCACCGCCGCCCCATGGCATGACCACCCCGACTATATTAATGCGCTGGCGCAATCGGTGAGCGATCATTTGAGCGGCTTGGATTTCGAGCCGGAGCATATTATCGCCTCGTTTCACGGCTTGCCGCAAAGCTATTTTGAAAAGGGCGACCCCTATCACTGTCATTGTGCCAAGACGGCGCGTCTGCTGCGCGAAGAACTGGGCATGGATGAAGATAAATTGCGACTGACCTTTCAATCGCGCTTCGGCCCGACCAAATGGCTGGAGCCATACACGGATAAAACCGTTATTGAGATGGCTGAACAAGGCGTGAAGAAAATTGCCGTGGTGACACCGGGCTTCATTTCAGACTGTGTCGAGACCTTGGAAGAGATTGGCATTGCCCTTGAAGAAGATTTTATTGCGGCCGGCGGCACGCATTTTTCAACCGTGCCATGCCTCAATGATAGCGACATATCTCAAAACCTTTTGCAAATAATCGCCGAAAGAGAATTGGCCGGCTGGCTGTAAGCCTTGACCTGTTGTTAGTTTATCGGGCAGTGTCTTCTCTAGAGAGGGTTTTGTGTCTGATTGGTTACACCTGATTGGCTGGCCTCCTTCGATTATCACAGGTGGCTTGCTCATTTTTCTTTCGCTTGGCTATGGAACGCAGGCGCGTCAAAAACTGCGCCCAATTCTTCTCGCCGTTCAAGTTGCTTTGTTAACGCTCATTCTTTCCACGCTTTATAACGCCCTGCATACCGGGGCATCGGGCATGCTTAAGGCACTTTTGACGCAATCATTCGGCACGTTTCTCGGCGTCTTCACAATAAGCTGGCTTATTATAAAATTATGTTTCATCATCAGGTCTCGTAACGGACAAACAAATATTTTCACACGAAACCGCAGGTCATGACGCATATAAAATTCACCGCCGGGCTTAAAGCCTATGCGGTCGGTCTTCTCACCCTGATTTACACGGCCAATTATGTTGACCGGCAAATTGTTGCTATTTTACTGCAAGCCATCAAAACCGATTTGCAACTGAGCGACACGCAGCTCGGCATGCTCACGGGCCTCGCTTTCGGTATTTTTTATGCCACTTTGGGCATTCCCATCGCTTATTTGGCCGACCGCATGTCGCGCAAGAAAATCATTATCGCCTCTTTGACGCTGTTTTCTGTAATGACCTATGCCTGCGGGCTGGCGCAAAACTATGTGCAACTTCTGCTCGCGCGCATCGGCGTCGGTGTTGGCGAGGCCGGCACCAGCCCGCCATCGCACGCCATGATTGCCGATATGTATTCCCCTTCTGACCGCGCAACCCCGTTGGCGGTTTTTGCCCTCGGCATAAATTTGGGCCTGTTTGTCGCCTTTATCGCCGGTGGCTGGATTGCCGATAATTACGGTTGGCGCACGGCGATTCAGGTGATTGCCCTGCCCGGCTTTGTGTTGGCTCTTATTGCTTGGTTTACCCTGCAAGACCCGCCGCGCGGCATGAGTGATGAGACGACCGGTGAGAGTCAAGCGCCGCCGGTTATGGAAACGGTAAAACATATGTGGCAAACGCCGTCCATGCGGCAACTGCTTATCGGCTCAACGCTTATCATTATTGTCGGTTATGGCGCCGTGGCTTGGCTGCCAAGCTATTTCATTCGCGTGCATGGCATGACGGCGACGCAAGTCGGCACTGTTTTGGCACTGATGATTGGTTTTGGCGGCGCGATTGGCACCACTTTGGGGGGTGTTGTTGCTGACCGTCTCGGCAAGAAAGACGTGCGCTGGAATATGTGGCTGGTCGGCATTATCGGCCTTATTGTCGCGCCGTTTTCCGTTATGGGCTATCTTGCAGGCAGCAGTCAGTCGGCGCTTTTATGGCTGATTGTCCCGACCATGACGGGGGCGCTGTATTTCGGCCCGACTTTGGCCATGCTGCACACGCTGGTTAAACCGGAAATGCGCTCATTGGCTTCCGCCATTATGCTGTTCATCAATAATATTTTCGGCCTCGGCATCGGGCCGCTCAGTGTCGGCATGATGAGCGACGCTTTGGCGCCGGAATATGGCGTGCGAAGCCTTGGAATTGCTCTGGCGCTTATGGTGATTATCGGCCTTTGGGGCAGCATTCACTATTTGCTCGCCGGTCGCTCATTGGCGCGCGATATTGACGCCATGCAAACCGCCTGACATTTTAAGCGCCGAATTTGGCGTAGAGGCACCATGCACAAAACCTTGCTCATGTTTCTGGCTTTCTCGGCTACCGCTATGCCGGCTATGGCGACCTATGCGGCGCGCTATTTCGAGGCCGAATATCGCCTTTATGTCAGCGGCTTATTGATTGGCAAAGCCAATGTGCGGCTGGCTATTTCGCCCGATAATTATCTATTGAGCGCTCATATTCGCCCGGCCGGTTTCGGGCGCATTGCCGGACAAAGCCATGTCGTTTCCACCACGCGCGGCACTTTGCGCGATGGAAACTTGATGCCGCAACGCCTCGACCTGAGTTGGACCTCGGAAGACACGATTAAATCGAGCTATATGGATTATATTGACGGTGCGCCGCATAAATTCGTTTCCGGCTACGCCCAACCCGAAGAATTTCGTTCCAAAAACCCGATTGCCATTGAAAATGTCGGGGTCGGCAGTGTTGACCCGTTTTTGGGTCTACTCTCGCCGTTAAACGGACGGCCTTTGCGCGCCGCCTGCGACGGCACAAAACGGATATTTGACGGCCGAAGGCTGGCCACGCTGACCGCTCAAGATGCACAGTTTGTGCCGCCTTTCGAGCATGATTTTCCGCAGCGTCGCCCTGCCGTCAAATGCAGTATTTTATGGCAACCCGTAGCCGGATATTCCGAAGCCAGCCTTGAGCGCGCCGCCGAGTTTCCGCCGGTAAGTGCGCATTTCGGTCAAATCGGCAATATTGGCTTTGCTGCACCCTTGGATATGCGCGGTAAATCACGCTATGGCCGCGTCACCATCTACGCCGTGCGCTATTTTACCGAAACAATGACGCCGTTTTCGCCTTTCGACATTCGAGAAATCACCGCGCAATAAAGCCTGAGAGCGCCACTTTCCGGGCTAAACGGGCACAATATGTCGCACTGTCATAATTATTTGATTTTTTATTCGCCCTTATCGGTCGGCGCTCTAAATAACGCAATGAAGCTTAGCGTCCAATCCAAGCGCCTAATCGATTGAGACGGCTTATCCGCTTCGGCGCGCTTTCAAATATGGAGGCGAATATGCAGACCGGAACTGTAAAATGGTTCAATTCGGCCAAAGGATATGGCTTTATCACCCCTGATGCGGGCGGTGATGATTGCTTTGTTCATGTAACGGCTATTCAGGCATCAGGCCTGAAGCAACTTATTGAAGACCAGCGGGTGGAATTTGACATGCAAGAAGGCCGGAATGGCCGCATGGTTGCCTGCGATATATCAATTTTGGAAGGCAGCAGCGAAGCTGCAGCCGAGTAATATCTTCTTGCACATAGCGCCCTTTTGTCCGAGTTTAGGGCAAAAGGAGCTCGACTTTGGCAAAGATAGAAATTTACACGACATCAATCTGTCCCTTTTGTCATGCAGCAAAAAAATTGCTGACTGACAAGGGGGCGGATTTCTTGGAAATTAGCCTGACGCAGGAACCGCATTTGCGCGACCGCATGGTTGAACGCGCCAATGGCGGACGCACCGTGCCGCAAATTTTCATCAATGACGCGCATATTGGCGGTTGCGACGATCTTTACGCGCTCGACTCCAAAGGCGAACTCGATCCGCTTCTGGGCTGAACCTATAAGCCTGACATCATTCTGAAATAAAAGCGCACCGTGTCATTCAATGTGGCAACGCTGATGCGTTCATTTGTGCCGTGAATACTGGCCAAATCACTTGGCGCTAACTGCATATAGGTAAAGCGATAATGATTGGGCGTCAGCTTACGATAGTGGCGCGTATCGGTTGCCGCCACCAGCAGGCGCGGCGTCACGATAAGCCGTTGCGGTGCGGCCGTGTCGCGAATGGCCGATGTTAAATGCTGCCAGCCCGGCCCTTCTGTCGGGCTGACCGGCGACGGCGACATACCCCTCTGGCCTGAACCGTCAAATGTTACGTCAACCCGCGCATCATCAATAACCTCAATCACACGCGCGCGCACCGTATCCGGCGTTTCACCGGGCAGGATACGAAAATTGACCTTGGCCGTCGCATCAATCGGCAGCACATTGGCTTTAATGCCGCCTTTAATCATGGTGGCAGCGGTGGTTGTGCGCATAGCTGCCTGCGCTTGCTTGTCGCCCTCAAAAGCCCCCATGACCAATGGCTTAAACAGCCAAAGATTTTTCATCACCAATCGATTGGCAAATGGCATGTCATCGGCGACGGCCTCCAAAAAACTTTGCGTATGGCTGAAATCGCGCGGAAATTGGTCAGCTTCAAGAGCTGCAATGGCGGCAGCCAAAACCCCGATGGAGGTCTGCTCCGGCGGCATGGAAGAATGACCGCCCTCGCCAACAACTTTCAATTGCAAAGTGACAATGCCTTTTTCAGCCGGCGCAATAAGCGCCATCGGCGCATCAATGCCGGGCACCACGCCTTGCGTCACCAAACCGCCTTCATCGACCAAAAACTCCGCCTGCACACCGCGCTTCACCAGCACATCAGCCATCACTTTTGCGCCGTCAATGCCGCCCTGTTCTTCGTCATGACCGAAAGCTAAATAAATCGTCCGCTTGGGCTGCAAGCCTTGCTGCAACATGTTTTCGGCGGCCTCCAATAGACCGATAATATTCACTTTATTGTCGAGCGTGCCGCGTCCCCAAATAAAGCCGTCAGCCACAACACCATCAAAGGGTGGATGCTTCCATTTTGTTTCCGTCCCCGGCACGACAGGCACAACATCCGTATGCCCCAGCAAAATGACCGGTTTATTATCATCGCTGACCGGTTCACGGCCTTGCCAAGTATAGAGCAATGAATAATCGGCAATGATTTCGCGTTTCAATGCTTTATGCACCAGCGGAAATTCTTGCTCGATATAATCGTGATAGGCCAGTAATTCTTGCGTCGAAGTCGGCTTGTCGCGTCCGAATGAAATGGTTTTAAAACGCACGGATTCGCTCATTAATCGCGTGACGCGGTCGCTATCGGGACGAAACTCAAATGCCTCACCGACGCTTTGGTCGGCGGCCGGTGTAAAGGTTCGGGCGAGTAAAACCGCCAGCAGCAGAACCAATGCCGCAGCAATGGCAGGCAGAATTTTTGTCTTAAACATTTTTATCCCCTATTTCGGCAAATCCGCCATTGGCTGGCGTTCCATCGCTAGAATGATGCCCAAACCGACCATAAAAGCCAGCAGAGACGTCCCCCCGTAGGAAATAAAGGGTAGCGGCACACCAACCACCGGCGCAAGCCCCATAACCATGGCCAGATTAACGATGACGTAAATCGACAAGGCAAATGCAAATCCGGAAATGGTCAGTTGGGAGAAGCGGTGCCGCATTTGCGACGCAATGTTGAACATCAAGAAAATGAGAACGGCAAACAGGAATATCAATAAAAGCGAACCGACAAAACCCAGCTCTTCGGCATAAATGGCAAAAACAAAATCCGTGTGACGTTCAGGCAAGAATTTAAGCTGGCTCTGTGTGCCTTGCGCCAGCCCCTTACCGAAAAAGCCCCCCGAACCAATGCCGATTTTCGACTGGATAATGTGATACCCGGCACCAAGCGGGTCGCGTTCAGGATCGAGAAATACCAAGACCCGCTCTTTTTGATACTCGAAGAGATAATTCCAGACCACCGGCACGGCAGCAATGGCCAAGGCAATGCCGGCAATAAAAAAGCGCATCGACACACCGGCCAGAAACACCACCCCGAGGCCACTAATGGCCAGCATTAACGCAGTGCCCAAATCCGGCTGCGCGAATACCAATAAGGCGGGCAAGCCAATCAAGGCTATCGGTGCAAGCAGCCCTGTCGGTCGCGAAACATCATCGCGATGCAGTGTGTGATAATAACGCGCCAGCGCCATTATCAAGGCGAAGCGCATAAATTCAGACGGCTGCAGGGTAACAAACCCCAAATCAAGCCAACGTTGCGCGCCCATACCGGTATCACCGAAAATTTCGACGGCAATAAGCAAGATGAATATCCCTGCATAAATTGGATAGGCAAAATTGAAAATGGTGCGTAAATCCAGATTGGCGATGACATACATCAGTATCAAACCGAGTGCCAATCGTGTGGCGTGACGCCAAGCCCAGGGCGAGAAATCGCCGCCTGCAACAGAATAAAGCACCATCACACCAATCAGCCCAAGAATGAGCGTCATCGAAATCATGGGCATATTCAGCGTTCCAATGCTGACCAATTGCCCCATGCGTCCGCTGCGCGACTGATAGCTCATGAGTTCATCCCCGGCTTATCTTGCATCACCAGCTTCGGCGCCTTGGTTATTGCCTTGTTATTCATAAGCTGCACCATAATATCGCGCGCAATTGGCGCAGCAACCTGCGCGCCACCGCCGCCATGCTCAATCACCACACTTACCGCAAAGCGCGGATTATTATGCGGCACATAGCCGACAAAAAGCGAATGGTCGCGCAAGTGCCAATCAAGTTTCGAATTGGGAATAACCCCGTTTAAGCGTTCATCTTTGGAGATACGCCGCACTTGCACGGTTCCGGTTTTGCCCGACATGCGCGCGCCGTCAATCAACAAACTTGAGGCATAGGCCGTGCCATCAGGCCGATTGACCGAGCGATACATGCCGCGCTGCACGACGGCCATATTTTCAGGCTTCAAGCCCAATTCTGCAACCGGCTCAACTGCATCACCGGCCTTTGTAATACGCGGCTTAACCAGCTTGCCGCCATTCGCCAAAGCTGCCGTCATAACCGCCAATTGCAATGGCGTGGCCAGCAAATAGCCCTGACCGATGGCGGTGATAATGGTCTCCCCCGTGCGCCAGCCAGTATCGTAATTGGCGCGCTTCCAATCGCGACCGGGCACGGTTCCGCTTTTTTCGCCGTCGAGATTAATACCGGTCAGCTTGCCAAAGCCAAAACGTTGCGCCATCGCCTCAATACGGTCAATGCCGACACGCAGGGCCAAATCATAAAAATAAGTGTCGCAAGAGCGCTCCAAAGCATCGACCATATTGACCGGCCCGTGTCCATCGGCAGCCCAACAATGAAACTCCTCACGCGCAAATTTATAAACGCCGCTGCAACTGATTTTTTCTTCCGGATCAATCAGCTTTTCTTCCAGCGCGGCAAGCGCCACGAGCATTTTGAATGTCGAGCCCGGCGCATAAAGACCGCGAATCGCTTTATTGACCAACGGCTTGCGCTCATGGTCGATGAGCCGCTCCCATTCTTCGACTTCAATACCGCGCGATAGCTTATTCAAGTCAAAACTGGGAGACGACACCATGGCGACCATCTCACCATTATGGATATCCATTACCATGGCCGAGCCACTATGACCGTTGAGCCTTTGGGCGGCAAAATTTTGCAAATCCAAATCAATGGACAGCGCCAAATCGCGCCCTTTTTCACCCGGCTCGGATTGCAATTCACGCACTGTGCGCCCAATCGCATTTACCTCGACATGGCGCACCCCCGGCGTGCCGCGCAAATCGCGCTCAAAATCGCGCTCAATGCCGCTGCGGCCAACATAATCGCCGACAATATCATCAACCCGCTGCAGGTCTTCGCGGGTTTTTGTGCCAACAAAGCCAACCAAATGGGCCACCGATTGAGCATGCGGATAAATACGCTTCTGCCCGACCAAAGGTTCAACACCTGAAAGATATGGCAGATTAAGATTGAGCCGCGCAAACTCATCCCATGACAAATCTTCCAAAATCACAATTGGTTTGAATGAGGGCTGGCGGCGAATTTTACTGCGAATATCATGAAGCTCTGACCGGCTGAGTTTAAGCAAGCGCGTCAGGTCATTTAGCGTCGCATCCATATTGGCGACCCGCTCCGGCACCATTCGGATTTGCAGATTGCGGTCATTACCGGCCAGCAATTCGCCAAAGCGGTCTGTAATCCGACCGCGCACCGCCGATATTTGCGAGATATTGACCCGATTGGCTTCTGCCAATGTAGCATAGACATCTGACCGTGCCACTTGCAAAAATTGTAAGCGCCCCGCAAGCACAAGAAACAAACCGCCCTGCAGACCACCCAGCAATACCAAGCGCCGCGAAAAATCCTGACCTTCAGTGTCATAAATCGACATCAGTTTCGCTCCGCACCGGTTAAGGCATCACTGAAGAAGTAAAGTGGAAAATAAATCACCGGGAAAAACAAGATGCAGATGAAGCACGAAAGCACGAAAGGGATAATTGTGAGATGCAAATCATCAGACAGAGCGGCCAGCAAATAGGCCGCCAAATAAGTCATCATAATTAACACGCCGAAGGTTATCCAATAGGAGCCGAAGCTACCTGTCGATATGATGGCGCGTTGGCTGACGCATAAAAGATAGAAAACAACAAAAAGCGACGACCAAAAGCCGAGCGGCATTTCACTGAGAATATCGTTCAGAAAACCAAAAAGCGCGACGAATACCGGCGTCGCATCGCTCTCAGCCGTCAGACCAATAAAAAAAAGCGGAATGAAATAAAGACCGAGCTCAAGCTGCGCCAAGGCCTTCACATTTGACGGCATGCTGTTGAGCAAAACGAACAATAAAAGCAAGAGATAAGGCAGAAAAGTGCTGCCGCCTTCGCTTGGGTTTTTGAGGCCGTTCATTGCGCCAAACTCGGCGCCGGTTGAATTTCGCTTGGCGGGTCTTCCGTCGGCTGTGCCATGACAACGCGAATAAAATTGAGGCTCTGCAAATCATCGAGCAATCGAACCGTCAATTCGCCTTGGTCATCGCGGCGCACCAAAGCGACCGGCAAGCCGACGGGAATTTGCCCGCCGCGCCCAGACGTCACCAACAGATCGCCATCTTTCAGCTCGGCCTGACGCGGCAAGAACTGCAATTCCGGTTGTGGTCGATTGGTGCCGGACAAAATCGCTTGCACATCAGATGACAGCGCCACCACCGGAATATGGCTGTTAAAATCGGTGAGCAATAAAATGCGCGATGAATTACGGCCACTGGAAATAACCCGCCCGACCAGGCCGTTAAGCCCCATAACCGCCTGCCCCGCAGTAATGCCACGATCGCGTCCGCCCTTGGCGACCAATGTGTGAACAAACGGACTGTTTAAATCAGCAATCACCCGTGCATTGACCATTTCAAAGCCCGGCTCTTCAGGCAGATTGAGCAGATTGCGATATTGGTTCATCAGCAATTCAGCACGCGTTAACTCTTCAACACGCAACCGTAACTCGATATTTTGCCGTTCCAATTCGCGATTACGATTTCTCACCGTATTGAGATCGTCGAGATAATCACCAACATTGGCAAGTGCGTCGGCGGGCTTACCGAACAGTTCGAGGGCCGGGGTGACAGCATCAAAAAACACCTGACGCACCGCAGAAACGCGCGGATCGTTTTGCGGAACAACAGCTAAAATGAGTGTCGTGGCAACCAAACATAGGACGGCAATTCCGACGCCGCTAATCAGCCGGTTTTCACGTCCTCCTATGCCTGATTTGGCCACTGAGCCCCTCTTCGGTTAACCTCTAATAGGCGACAGACAGAACATGCTTCATGGTTTTTATGTGTTCCAATGCACGTCCTGTGCCGAGCACAACGCAAGACAGCGCTTCATCGGCGATGGATACGGGCAAGCCGGTCGCTTCGCGCAAATAGGCGTCCAAATTATGCAACAGACCGCCACCGCCGGTCATCACAATGCCTTTATCGACAATATCGGCCGCCAGTTCAGGCGGTGTCGCTTCAAGTGCGACCTTCACCGCCTCAACAATCGCGCCGACCGGCTCGGAAAGGCTCTCGGCAATTTCGCGCTGGGTAATCACCACCTCGCGCGGCACGCCATTCATCAAATCACGGCCTTTGATTTTCACCGACTCGCCTTCTTCGCCGGGCGGCATCATGGCCGAACCGACTTCTTTCTTGATGCGCTCGGCGCTTGACTCGCCAAGCAGCAAATTATGATTGCGGCGAATATGAGCGATAATCGCCTCATCCATTTTATCACCACCGACGCGCACAGAGCGCGAATAAACAATACCGCCAAGCGACAACACGGCGACCTCAGTCGTACCGCCGCCAATATCAATTACCATTGAGCCGGTCGGCTCGGTGACCGGCAGTCCGGCACCAATGGCCGCCGCCATCGGTTCTTCAATCAAAAATACGCGGCGCGCACCGGCCGACATGGCGCTTTCTTGAATGGCACGGCGTTCAACCGCCGTCGCCCCTGACGGCACACAGACAACAATCTGCGGATTGGCGAAAGAACGCCGATTATGCACTTTGCGAATAAAGTGCTTAATCATTTCCTCAGTGACATCAAAATCAGCAATCACGCCGTCGCGCATTGGGCGAATGGCTTTGATATTGCCCGGCGTGCGACCGAGCATCATTTTCGCTTCATCGCCGACGGCGAGAACTCGATTGCGGCCATTCTGCTCGATAATCGCCACAACTGACGGTTCGTTCAGCACAATGCCACGACCCTTCACATAGACCAGCGTATTGGCCGTGCCGAGGTCGATGGCCATATCGGCCGAAAACATAGCGAGCAGCATATTCAACATTCGAGTTCTCCCCCCAATAGGAACAGTAATTTAAGCGGTCAGCGAGTCAGGCGCTTGTTTCTCACGCTTTATCAGCAGTTTGTTTAACGCACTGACATAGGCACGCGCAGAAGCCACCATTGTGTCCGTGTCGGCAGCACGGCCGGTCACCGTCTTGCCTTTTTCTTCCAATCGCACACTGACTTCAGCTTGCGCGTCCGTGCCTTCGGTGACCGCGTGAACTTGATATAATTGCAAATTCGCTTCATGCGGAAACAGCGCGTTAATGGCATTGAAAGTGGCATCAACCGGGCCGTCACCGGTGCTGTCAATTTCGGTTTCCTTGCCGTCAATTTCCAGCTTCAGCATGGCCTGTTGTGGCCCTTCTGAACCGGCAATAACGCGCAAGGAGACCAGCTTGACGCGGTCAGCCCCTTTGGCCACTTCATCATCGACCAAAGCGACAATGTCATCGTCAAACACATGCTTTTTGCGATCAGCCAGATCCTTGAAGCGGGTAAAGGCTTCTTGCAATTGATTATCGCCCAGCTCATAGCCCAGCGCTTTAATCTTCTCGCGGAACGCATGACGACCCGAATGCTTGCCCATCACCAGCGAGGTCTGCGAAATACCGACACTTTCCGGCGTCATGATTTCGTAAGTCTGGTTGTTTTTCAGCATACCGTCTTGGTGAATACCGCTTTCATGGGCAAAGGCATTTTGCCCGACAATCGCTTTATTATATTGCACCGGAAACGCCGTGACCGATGATACCAGTTTGGAAGCGCGCGCCAAGCTTGTGGTTTCAATATTGGTCCATTGCGGCATGGCGTCATTGCGCACATTCAGCGCCATAACGATTTCTTCCAAAGCCGCATTACCGGCGCGTTCACCCAAGCCGTTAATCGTGCACTCAACTTGCCGCGCACCGGCCTGCACGCCGGACAAGGAATTGGCAACGGCCAGCCCCAAATCATTATGGCAATGGGTTGAGATAATCGCCTTATCAATATTCGGCACGCGCTCGCGCAGCATGGTGATAATCTCGAAATATTCCTGCGGCACGGTATAGCCCACCGTATCGGGAATATTAATCGTGGTGGCACCGGCCTTAATGGCGGTTTCTACCGTGGCACATAAAAAATCGCGGTCGGTGCGGGTCGCATCTTCCGGCGACCATTCAACATTTTCGACATGATTGCGCGCATGGCTGACAGAAAAAGCAATCGCTTCCATCACTTCATCAGGTTCCATTTGCAGCTTGTGCTTCATATGCACCGGGCTGGTAGAGATAAAGGTATGGATACGCGGGTTTTTTGCGTGCTTCACCGCATCGGCGGCGCGGTCAATGTCTTTTGCACCGGCCCGCGCCAAACCGCATACTTGCGCGTTTTTCATCAGCTTGGCGACTTCCGATACGCTTTCAAAATCGCCGTTTGAGGCAATCGGAAAACCGGCTTCGATAACGTCAACGCCCATTGCATCCAGCAATTCAGCGATTTGCAGCTTTTCTTCCAGCGTCATGGACGCGCCGGGCGACTGCTCGCCATCGCGCAATGTGGTATCGAAAATATAGACGCGGTCCTGTTCGGCGCCGCTTTGTTTGATTGAGTTGGTCATGGTTTCATCCTTCCTGTGACCTTTGGGTCATGTGTTCCTTTCCTGATAAATCCCCTGAAAACGCGCCGTTCATCGACTGTCCGATCTCAGGGGCAGGTAAGGAGAAGGATGGTTAGTGCAGTGGCAGATGTTGGCGCGCACGAAATCGCACGAGCCAAAGAGGCCGTGTCACGATTCCGAAAAGATTTAGCGCACCAATTCATATGCCGTTCTTTCTGAAACATTCACCATTGAGCGTTGCTCATATATCTGTTTACGCAAGGAAAACTCGCATGGCAAGAACTTTCAGCGCAAGATTCCGCGCTTTAGAATGCCATCATCATGCGCCGGCATCGCCGCGCAGCCCTGCCGATTCCGTTTCTGCCGCCTGAACCACGAAATCCATTACCGCGCGCACATGGCCAAGCTTGGCCATATCGGCCCGCGTCAGCAGCCATAATTCCAAACTGCCGACCAAATCAGGCCCGGCCAAACGGGTCAAACCGGCAATATTATCGGCTTGAAAACACGGCAGAGCCGCAACGGCATCGCCGTTCAGACAGGCCGCCAAGCGGGTTGCGGCGCTGGAGGAGCGCATCAGCACCTGCCCTGCCTTTTCGGCCCGCGACAGCCACCAGACCGGCCCTAAGGGACGTTCTTCTTCAGAAAAACCGATAATTCTTGCATCGCTCAAATCATTATGCGCCGGCGCATCGCCCAGTTTTTCGGCATAATCGCTGACGGCGTAAAGCCCATAGGCGACATCGGTCAATTTGCGCACCAGCATATCGCCCTGTGTCGGGCGCGCCAGCCGGAGCGCAATATCAACATCGCGCAGCGCATTCATCACACGCGGCGCCGCGCCGGGGCCGGAAATTGATGGATCGGTGATGATGTCGAGCGCCACATCGGGCGATTTTTCTTGAAAATCCGGTAAAAGCGGCCCCAACAGACCGCCGGCTACAACTTCGCTGGCCGATAGCCGCACCACGCCGCGCACATTGCCCGAACCGGCCTGAAAATCGCGCTGCAAAGAGGACAGGCTGTTATCGACCGGTTCCAGTGATTGCAGCAGCCTTGTGCCGTCTTGGGTCAGCGCATAGCCGCTGCGCAATCGTTCAAACAGCCGCGCATCAAGCGCTTCTTCAAGATTGCCGATACGGCGCAAAACCGTGGTGGTGTTGACATTGAGCTCGCGCGCAGCAGCGGACAGGCTGCCGGTTGCTGCAACCGCCAAAAAATAGCGCAAATCGTCCCAATCAAGACTCTTCATAATTGCAACAGTCTATCTGCAAATACGCAAATTTGCAATTATGCAAGGTGCTCCTTGCTTATTCAGGGGATTTATCGATATTCAGCCAATGGTCGAGAGACAGACGTCCGGCTCCATTCACCGCCAAAAACAGCAGCACAAACACCCAAAACAGGCGTTGGTCGAGAATGAGCGCATCAGAAGCGCGGTCAAACCAGCCACCAATTAAAGCGAAATCTTTCCAATCCACGAAAGAAACACCTAGGCCGATTGCAATTAAAGAACCCAAGACCAATTTCATATTCTGAGACATTTCATATGTCCTTCTTCCTTTTGTTATTCTCAGTATACCACAAAAAAACACCGCCCCGAAAGGCGGTGTTTTATATGCATTTCATGCGGGTGGATGCCACCCTCAATTCTTCTCTTGGTCCACCAGCTTATTGGCGGCAATCCAAGGCATTTTGGAGCGTAAATCGGCACCGACTTTTTCAATCGGATGCGCGTCTGACTTGGCACGGAAATCTTTGATTTCCTCTTGGCCGCCCTGCATCCAGCGATCGGTGAATTTGCCGGTCTGAATGTCTTCGAGAATTTTTTTCATCTCGGCTTTGGTTTCGGATGTCACGACACGCGGGCCGGAAACATATTCACCAAACTCGGCCGTGTTGGAGATGGAGTAATTCATATTGGCAATGCCGCCTTCATAAATCAGGTCCACAATCAGCTTCACTTCGTGCAGGCATTCGAAATAGGCCATTTCCGGCGGATAACCGGCTTCGGTCAATGTTTCATAACCGGCTTTAATTAGCTCGACCACACCACCGCACAAAACGGCTTGTTCGCCGAACAAATCGGTTTCGCACTCATCGCGGAAAGTGGTTTCGATAATGCCGGAACGACCGCCGCCGACGCCGCACGCATAAGACAGCGCCAAGTCGCGGGCATTGCCTGAGGCGTCTTGCGCAACGGCAACCAAACAGGGCACGCCGCCGCCTTTCAAATATTCACCGCGCACCGTATGGCCGGGGCCTTTCGGCGCGACCATTGACACGTCAAGGTCGGGGCGCGCTTCAATGAGACCGAAATGAATCGACAGGCCATGCGCGAACATCAGCGTGCCGCCTTCGCGAATATTATTGGCAATATGCTCGGCATAAATATCTTTTTGCAGCTCATCAGGTGTCAAAATCATCACCACATCGGCCCAAGCCGCCGCATCGGCAATGTTCTTAACCTCAATGCCTTCGGCTTCGGCTTTGGCAATCGAGCCGGAGCCGTCGCGCAAACCGACGCAAACCTGCTCAACGCCGCTGTCGCGCAGATTGAGCAAATGGGCATGGCCTTGCGAACCATAACCGATCACGGCCACTTTTTTGTCTTTAATCAGATTTGCATCTGCGTCGCGTTCATAAAGCATTTCCATCAGTTTGCTCCTTAAATGCTCAAAAATTACATAGGTTCCGGGCCGCGCGCCAAAGCCGCCGCGCCGGTGCGCGAAGCTTCTTGCAGCCCCAAAGGTGTCATTAATTCGATAAAGGCATCGATTTTTTCGCTATTGCCGGTGATTTCAAAAACAAAGCTCTCAGGCGTCGCATCAACGACACGGGCGCGAAACGCTTCCGACAAGCGCAAGGCTTCAACCCGCGCCTCGCCTTTGCCCGACACTTTGACCAACGCCAATTCGCGCTCGACGCTCTCGCATTCAACCGTCAGGTCAACGACACGATGCACCGGCACAAGACGACCCAATTGCGCCTTGATTTGTTCAATCACTTGCGGCGTGCCGCTGGTCACAATGGTGATGCGCGACATGTGTGCGCTCTGGTCAACTTCGGCCACGGTCAGGCTGTCAATATTATAGCCGCGCCCCGAAAACAGACCGATGACGCGTGCCAGCACACCGGCCTCATTATCGACCAGCACGGAAATCGTATGCGTTGCTGTAGCTTGTTCGCTCATTGAAAACCTGTCCAACCCGCCCCTCTTACCGGCACTCTATAGCGCAGCACCGCAAGCGGGGAAAGCCCCATATTTAACCAAATTCTAGACCAGCGCCTTGCCTTCGTCAGAGACTTCAACTTCCAGCCCCTGATCGTCAGCCAACAGCATGTCATTATGCGCCGCACCCGATGGAATCATCGGGAAGCAGTTTTCTTCTTTGGTGACAATGCAGTCAAAAATAACCGGCCCGTCCGTGTCAACCATGCGCTTAATGGCATCGTCCAATTCGCTCGGCTTCTCAGCGCGAATACCGGTCGCGCCATAGGCCTCGGCCAATTTCACGAAATCGGGCAGCGCCTCAGAATAGGAATTGGAATAGCGACCGCCATGCAGCAATTCCTGCCATTGGCGCACCATGCCCATATATTCATTGTTCAAAATGAAGATTTTGATGGGCAAACGATGCTGAACAGCGGTCGATAATTCTTGCATGGTCATCATGGCCGAGGCTTCGCCGGCAATATCAATCACCAAGCCTTTCGGATTGGCAACCTGCACGCCGACCGCTGCCGGAATGCCATAGCCCATTGTGCCCAAACCGCCCGAGGTCATCCAGCGATTGGGGTCTTCAAAGCGATAATATTGCGCCGCCCACATTTGGTGCTGGCCCACCTCCGTGGTGATGAACGTATCAGGCCCTTTGGTCAGCTCATAGAGGCGTTCAACCGCATATTGCGGCTTAATCGCCTTATCGTCTTTGCGATAGGCCAGGCAATTGCGGTCGCGCCAGCCTTCGATTTCTTTCCACCAGCTGCTCAATGCCTTTTTGTCAGGCGTGACGGCGCGCGATTTATAAACCCGCAACATGTCTTCCAACACATGCGCCACATCACCGACAATCGGCACATCGACAACAACATTTTTGTTGATGCTGGACGGATCAATATCGATATGGATTTTCTTGCTGTCGGGCGAGAACTTATCCAAAGCACCGGTAATGCGGTCATCAAAGCGTGCGCCGATATTAATCATGACATCGCAATCATGCATGGCCAGATTGGCTTCATATGTGCCGTGCATACCCAACATGCCGAGCCATTGCTTATCGGCCGACGGATAGCTGCCCAGCCCCATCAGGGTTGAGGTGATGGGATAGCCGGTCAGCTTGACGAATTCGCGCAGCAATTGGCTGGCCTGCGGGCCTGAATTAATAACCCCGCCGCCTGTATAGAAAACCGGCTTTTTGGCATTGGCAATCAAATCGACAGCAGCATTAATCGCTTCCATATCGCCTTTGACTTTCGGCTGATAGGACTTGTGCTTCACCGCGGTCGGTTTCAGATAGTTGCCCATGGCAAATTGCACATCTTTGGGAATATCGACAACCACCGGGCCGGGGCGGCCTGTGGTGGCGACATAAAACGCCTCATGCATGACGCGCGCCAAATCATTCACGTCTTTAACGAGATAATTATGCTTGGTGCAGGCGCGTGTGATGCCGACCGTATCGGCCTCTTGAAATGCATCGGCACCAATCAAATGGGTCGGCACTTGGCCGGTAATGCACACCATGGGAATGGAATCCATCAACGCATCGGTCAGGCCGGTCACCGCATTGGTGGCACCGGGGCCGGAAGTAACAAGCACAACACCGCATTTGCCGCTGGAACGGGCATAGCCCTCCGCCGCATGGGTCGCGCCTTGTTCGTGGCGGACGAGAATATGCTCAATATCTTCCTGCTGGAACAATTCGTCATAAATCGGCAGCACAGCGCCACCGGGATAGCCGAAAATATGCTGCACGCCATTATCGCGCAGCGCTTGCAAGACGATTTTAGCACCGTTTATTTGTTTTTCCATCGTTCCATTCGCGCTTTATCACGCGTCTCCAAAGAGTTACGGGCGCAAACGCGCCCAGAGCAAGCGAAATTAGCAATTTTTATGTCGCAGTCAAGCTCTATTTTGAAATAAATGAAAAGATATTGGAGAAATTATTTTCATAATCTTGCTCATTAAAGCTTTTCCAATCGCTCATTTGATTGCGAAACCACGTCATTTGCCGCTTGGCATAGCGTCGCGTCGCCTGCTGTGCCTGTTCGGTCGCCGTTTCGGCATCCAATTCGCCCTGCATCAGTGCCATGAGTTGACTGACGCCTAGGGCTTTCAGTGCATTGGCATCGGGCGGCAAATTGAGCGCCCATAATTCTTCAACCTCTTTTTGCGCGCCGTCTGCCAACATGGCCTCATAGCGCGCATTACAACGCGCATAGAGCCAATCGCGATCCGGCATCAGCAAAATACCGCAATAAGCGGTCAAAGGCGGCTTTTGCACCTGTTTTTGCCATTGCGATAACGGCTCGCCGGTCGCTTCATAGACCTCGAGGCCGCGCAAAATACGTTGCGTATCGGTCGGCGGCAAGCGCTGTGCCAATGCGCTGTCAACGCGCTGCAGTTCAGCATAAAGCACCGATAAGCCCTCACTATCGAGCCGCGCGCGCAAACCGTCGCGCAGATTTTCAGGAATATCAGGAATATCTGCCAGCCCTTGCGTCAGGCTTTTGAAATAAAGCCCGGTGCCGCCGACCAATATCGGCCGCTGGCCGTTTTTTTGCGCTTCATCGATAGCGGCCAGCGCTTCGGCTAGCCATTGCCCGACACTATAGGGCGCGGCGATCGGCACATGGCCGTAAAGAACATGGCACGCGCGGCGCAAATCCTCCTTTGGCGGTCGTGCCGTCAGCAAATTCAGCGTGTCATAAACCTGCATGCTGTCGGCATTGATGACGCAGCCATTATATTTTTCTGCCAGCGCCACAGCCAATGCGGACTTGCCGCTGGCCGTTGCGCCTGCAATAAGGATGGGAAGCTCAGACATAACTCATTCATATAGGGTTCTTGCAGATGACAAAAGCGGCAGAAACGGATTTTCTGGTAGTGACTGCGCAACCGGGCAGCGACACGCTGAACGACAACATGCTGGCAAGGCTGGCCGAAGCCATACCGACCCTGCCCACGGCCGACCGCCTCGGCGACGCGGCGGTGCAATATGCCATTGCGCCCGATATGCTGGGCATTGCCGATGCCATGACTGACCGCCTTGGCGACGAGGCGATTGACATTAACCGTGTCAGCGATGCGGCGCGGCAAAAGAAAATGCTGATTGCCGATTTGGAAAGCACGATTATCGAACAAGAATGCCTTGATGAACTGGCCAAGACCATCGGCAAAGAAGACGTAATCGCCGATATAACCGCACGCGCCATGCGCGGCGAGTTGGATTTTGAACCGGCCTTGAAAGAGCGCGTCGCCATGCTGAAAAATGTGCCCGAAAGCGCGCTGCAAGAGCTTTATGATAACGGCATTTCGCTGATGCCCGGCGCCGCCACTCTGCTTGCAACTTTGCGCAAACATAATGTGTTTTGCGGCCTTGTTTCGGGTGGTTTTGCGTTCTTCGCATCGCGCATTGCCGATAAGCTCAATTTCAACCGCTTTCAATGCAATGATTTAAACGTCGAAAATGGCGTGTTAGACGGCACGGTGGTCGAGCCGATTTTGGGGCGTGCTGCCAAGGCCGACATTCTTGCCGCTTGGGCGGCTGAATTGGGCTTCGGGCAAGACGATGTGCTGGCCGTTGGTGACGGTTCAAATGATTTAGCCATGCTGGGCATTGCCGGCATGGGCGTGGCCTTTCGCGCCAAACCCGCCGTCGCTGAGAGCGCGCGCTATCGCATCACCCATGGCGATTTGACCGCCCTGCTCTATCTGCAAGGCTATAAGCAAAACGAATTCGCCTAAAGCGGCTTTTAATCAGCCAAAGGCAGGGCGATAAAGCGCACGGTTTCACCGGAACGAATGAACGCCAATGCTGAATTACGCCCGTTTTTCTTGGCCGCTTTCAGCGCATCAACCACCGCTTTGGCCGAACCGACAGGGCGCTGGTCAATCTCTGACACAACATCGCCGGGACGAATACCCGCCTCAAAGGCCGCACTGTCACGCTCAACATCGACAATTACCGCACCTATAACATCATCGCCCAAACCGAAGCGCTGGCGGTTCTCGCGGCTTAAGCTTTGCAAAGTCAGCCCGATATAGCTTTCGTCATCATCGCTGCGCACTTTTTCTTGCGTCTGCTTTTCATTCTCCGGCTTGCTGCTTGCTTCTTCCAAGCGGCCGGTGACGATTTTCAACATGCGCGACTTGCCGCGCCGAATGACCTCAACCTGAACCGGTTTATCAATCGTCGTTTCGGCTACAATACGGGGCAAATCGCGCATGGTCGGCACAGGCTTGCCGTCAAAGCGGACAATCACATCGCCGACTTTCACACCGCCCTTTTCAGCCGGCCCGTCAGGCGAAATTTCCGACACCAAAGCCCCACGCGCCTTTCCGAGTGATAAGCCTTCGGCCAATTCATCGGTCACTTGCTGAATGCGCACGCCGAGCCAACCACGGCGTGTCTCGCCAAAATTCTGCAATTGTGCGGTCACCGTTTTGGCGAGATTGGACGGAATCGAAAAGCCGATACCGACCGAACCGCCTGATGGTGAAATAATCGCTGAGTTTACGCCAATGACTTCACCGCGCATATTGAACAAAGGCCCACCCGAATTACCGCGGTTAATGGCGGCATCGGTTTGAATGAAACTGTCATAAGGACCGGCATTGATATCACGGTTAATCGCCGAAATAACACCGGCGGAAAGTGAGCCGCCCAGCCCGAATGGATTGCCAATGGCAATCACCCAATCGCCGACCCGCGCCTTATCGCTATCGCCCAAAGACACAAAGGGCAGACGTTTTTTGGAACTTACTTTCAATACGGCCAAATCGGTCTTCGGGTCGCGGCCAATCAACTCGGCATCAAGCTTGGCGCCGTCTGAAAAGGTCACGGTAATTTCATCGGCTTCTTCAATCACATGATTATTGGTGATGATAATGCCTTTCGGGTCGACAACAAATCCACTGCCCAAAGAAGAGACTTTTTGACTGGGCGCTTGACCGCCGCCACGCCGCTGGTTGAAAAACTCTTCGAAAAAGCGGTCAAAAGGCGGTTGGCCGGGACCGCGCGAGCGGCGCTGCTCGACTTTTTGCGAGGTCGATATATTGACCACGGCCGGGGTCAGGCGTTCGGCCAAATCGGCAAAGCCATCTATCGGTCGTGCCACGGCCGAACCGACCGCCAGTGGCGCAACCATAAGCGCGAAAACAATGAAAAAGCGAGAGAGCGTTTGTTCCAACATTGATGAGAAATCCTATCCAAGCGTCCAGGCTAAAACGACACCTATGGTCAGAGCAACCAAACCGCCATTGCGGAGGGTGGTATCACTGACAGCATCGATTTGTTTGACCATAGAACGCAAAAATGACGGAAAAAGGGCATAGAGCGCCCCTTCAAAAGCCAGCACCAGCCCAATGGCCAGAAACAGCTTTTCGAGCATTAGTTTGCCGCCTGCTCCGCCGCCCCATCGGCGACGATTTCAGGGCACAAATTATCACTCAATGATTTGCCGTCTTTGGTCAGCTTATCGACATTAACCCGCGACCCTCGCTTGACCTGGCCGGTCTGGCTCGGCGCCAGTGTTGAGTTCGGGTTTTTCAAGAATTGGAAAAACGCACTATCCGGTGATAACACCATGGTCGTGCCATCTTCTTCCAAAGCTGTTTCATAAGCCTGCATGGAACGGTAGAAAGCAAAGAAATCGGGATCTTGGCCAAATACTTTGGCAAAAACGCGGTTGCGACAGCCATCACCCTGACCTCGGATAATCTCGCTGTCGCGGGTCGCTTCAGCAAGAAGAACCGTTACTTGCTTATCGGCTTGCGCGCGAATGGCGCGCCCTACTTCTTGACCACGGGCGCGGAACTCGGCCGCTTCCTGCTCGCGTTCGGTTTGCATACGGCGATAAATCGCTTGGCTGTTGGCCTCCGGCAAATCGGCACGGCGAATACGCACATCGATAATCTCAATACCGAAATCAGCCGCTTGCTCATTGACCAGAGCGCTGATGCGCTGCATCAGCTGCGAGCGCTCATCGCGCACCACGGTTTCAAATTTTTCCTCACCCAAAACCGAACGCATGGAAGAAGAGACAATGGTTGAGAGGCGGGACTGGGCACGACGCTCATCGCGCAACGCTTTATAGAATTGTAGCGGATCAATGATGCGATATCGGGTAAAGGCATCAACCACCAAACGCTTTTGGTCCGAGGCAATCAGTTCTTCAGCGGGCGTATCAAGATCAAGAATACGCTTGTCGATGAAGATGACATTTTGCACAAACGGCACTTTCAGGTTGAGACCGGCCTCGGTAATGACGCGGCGCGGGTCACCGAATTGCAACACCAAAGCTTGTTGCGTTTGATGCACGGTAAATAGCGAGGCCGAAGCCAACACGCCAAGCACCGCAAGGAGAATGAGAGAAATGACGAGACTAGGGCGTTTCATTATTTTGCCTCCTGATTGCGCTTCAGCTGGTCGAGCGGCAGATAAGGCACAACGCCTTGCCCGTCTTGCTCGATAATCACCTTATTGGTGCGGCCGAGAACTTTTTCCAATGTTTCAAGGAACATGCGCTGGCGGGTCACGCCACGTGCCGAGCGATATTCATCATAAATCGAGGCGAAACGGGTCGCTTCACCATCGGCTTCAGCAACCGTTTGCGCGCGATAGGCTTCTGCCTCACGGCGAATACGCACCGCTTCACCTTGCGCTTCCGGCACAACGCGATTGGCATATTTATTGGCTTCATTGCGCGCCCGCTCTTGGTCGGCGCGCGCCGCTTGCACGTCGCGGAAAGCGTCAATCACGGCTGCAGGCGGGTCAACTTTCTGCATTTTCACCCGCGTAATGGTGATACCGGCACCATATTCATCGAGGGTTTTTTGCATCAGCGCTTTTACCTGCTCTTCATTGGTCTGACGCTGTTCGGTCAAAATCGGCTGAATGTCATTCTGCCCGATGATTTCGCGCATGGTGCTTTCGGCAACGGCCTTCACCGTGCCGGTCGGGTTTTGAATATTAAACAAAAAATCGGGCGCATCTTTAATGACCCAGAAAACCGAGAAATCGACATCGACGATATTTTCGTCACCGGTCAGCATCAGGCTTTCTTCCGGCACATCGCGCGTCACACCGGCGGCGCGGCGGTCCGTGCTGGCGCGCATGCCGATATCGACGAGATTTTCTGTCGTCACTTTCGGGGTCACCGCCGCCTCAATCGGCCACGGCAAATGATAGTTCAAACCCGGGCTGGTTTGCGTATGAAACTTGCCGAAGCGCAACACAACGCCCTGCTCATCGGCTTGCACGCGGTAAAAGCCACTCAATGCCCATAAGCCAAACAGAACGGCGAGAATAACAACAAGGCCTGAACCGCCTCCGGCGCCGGGCAGCAAACGGCTGACCCGCTCTTGCGCTTGGCGGATCATTTCTTCAATGTCGGGTTCATTGCCACCGGGTCCGCGCGGCCCACGACCGGGCCCTTTGCCGGAGCCACCGCCATTCCCCCACGGGTTTTGATTATTGCCTGAATTATTGTCCCAGGGCATTGACTAACCTCCGTTTACCGAGACGCTTTTATATGCGCGCCGAATGTGTCGCAATGTGACACTTGTGCAAGGGCAACGCAATCTTCGCATTGATTGACAAGCGCATCATATACAGGTCTATGTGGTGAACATGACAGGTAAATTCAAGCTTTAACTGAGGTTTTTTAACCATGAGCGGATTGGTCGAGAAAGATATTCTCGCGGCTTTGGATGCGATTACCGCCAGCGGCGATGCGCAATCGCTGATTGCCGCCGACCGCGTGCAAGGTCTGGTGCTGCGCGATGGCAATATCGGCTTTTCCATTGAGGTTGACGGTCTGGCACCTGAAACACTGGACGGGCTGAAAACGCAAGCTGAGCAAGCAGTGCAAAAATTAGCCGGTGTCGTCTCTGTTACCTGCATTTTGACGGCCCATCGCGCGGCGCAAGAAAAAGCCCCGCATAACAGCGCCAGCACGGAAATCCCCGCTGTTTTCAAACGCATTAAAACGGTGATTGCTGTCGCTTCCGGCAAAGGCGGGGTCGGCAAATCCACCGTCGCCGTCAATCTCGCCGCCGCATTGGCAAAAGCGGGCAATGCCACCGGCCTGCTTGATGCCGATATTTACGGGCCGAGCATGCCGCAGCTTTTGGGCATTACCGACAAACCGCAACTGAGCGAGGATAAAAACCTCATTCCCATTCAAGCGGACGGCATACACACCATGTCGATCGGCTATTTGGTCGATACCGAACAGGCGATGATTTGGCGCGGCCCGATGGCGCAAGGCGCGCTGATGCAAATGCTGGAAGATGTCGCTTGGCCTGATTTGGATGTGCTGGTGCTCGACCTGCCGCCCGGCACGGGTGATATTCAACTGACAATGGCGCAGCGTATTCCGGTATCGGGCGCGGTGCTTGTCACCACCCCGTCTGACCTAGCATTGGCCGATGTGACCCGCGCCATCGCCATGTTTGAAAAAACCCAAGTGCCGGTGCTGGGGCTGATTGAAAACATGGCCTATCTCGACGCCCCTGATGGCACGCGCCTCTATCCGTTTGGCGAAGGCGGCGAGGCTATGGCGAAAAAGCTGAAACTGGCGCATCTCGCCGCCCTACCGCTTGATGCCGCCATTGGCACAAATGGCAGCCATGAGGCGTTTCAAAAACTGGCGGCGCGCATCAGTAAGTCGATAAAGGAAACCACATGAGTGACGAGAAAAAAGCCTATCGTTTTTTGACCGGCCCCGATGATGCCGCCTTTTGCCAGCGTGTGTCCGATGCGCTACGCGAGGGCTGGGTGCTGTATGGCCCGCCGCTTATGCAAGTCGACGCGGACGGCAACCGCCATTGCGGGCAAGCCGTGGTGCTGCCGGAATTTCTCTCTACTTATTCAGAAAATTAAGCGGCAGGCCGGGCGTGCCCCATTCGGTCGCCAGCAAGCGGCCAGTGCCGGACGCGGTGATGTAAGCGGTTTTCAAATCACTGCCGCCAAAGCAAATATTGGTGGTCATCGGATCGCCGGTCGGCACATGGCGAATAGCGCCGCTCTCAGGGTCAATGCGGGAAATGCCACCATTCATAATGGTCGCGACACAAACCGTGCCATCGGCCTCCACCGCCATAGAATCGAAAAAGCTATAACCCTCAGGCGAGGCAACAAAGTTTTTCTGCCCCGTGCGGCCGCTATCGGCCAGCTTGCCCGGCCCGTCCAGCTTCCAGCGCCATAGCCGTGCGCCTTGCGTTTCGGCGACATAGACATAATCTTCATCAGGACTGAGACCGACACCATTGGCGGTTTCAACGGGAAACACCATTTCCTCGACGTGGCTGCCATCGGTTTTGGCGTAAAACAGCGCGCCTCGGTCTTTCAACCGGCCATGCCCTTTACCCAAATCGGTGAACCAAAAGCCACCCTGCTTGTCGAAAACAATATCATTGGGGCCGCGCAGCGGATTGCCGTTTACTTCCGTATACAGCACCTCGACCTTGCCGGTCGTCAAATCAACGCGCTCAATGCGCCCGCCCGAATAGTCTTCGGCAATATCACCGGCAAACAGCAAGCCGTTCACATCGTGCCATTCAAAGCCGCCATTATTGCAAATATAGACCGCGCCATCGGGGCCAATGGCCGCGCCGTTCGGCCCGCCGCCGGTTTCGGCAATCACTTCGATTTTTCCGTCAGGGGTGACACGGCTCAGCGTGCCGCGCGCAATCTCAACCAATATGACCGAGCCATCGGGCATGGCAATCGGCCCTTCGGGAAACAATAGGCCTGAAGTAATTTCGCGCATATCACCCTCCCCGCTTAAATGCGTTTCAGCGTGATAAAACTATAATCGGCGCTATCGTTTTCGCCAGCCGAAAATCTTTCTCGCGCCGCCTCGTGCCAATCATCGGGGTTTTGCAAAGCGAATGACGTGTCGCCATCGGGCGTGGCGTGAACTTCAGTCAGGTGAATGGTCGCAGCCTGCGGCTCGAATAATTTATAAATCTGCCCGCCGCCGATAATCATCACCGTCTCAGCATCACCTGCCGCGACCAACGCTTCCTCTGGCGTCGCGACACCGACCACCCCGTCGGGCAAATCCAACGCGCTGCGGCTTATGACAATATTCACCCGACCGGGCAAAGGCCGACCAATACTTTCCCATGTCAGTCGCCCCATAATAATCGGGCAGCCCATGGTTACTTGTTTGAAATGTTTGAGATCGGACGGCAGACGCCACGGCATATCCCCGTCTTTGCCGATAATGCCGTTCTCGGCAACGGCCACCACCATCTCAATCACCGGCATGATTAAACGGCAACCGGCGCTGCAATATGTGGCTGCGCGACATAATCAACCAATTCGAAATCATCAAAAACAAAGCCGAAAATATCTTTTTTGTCAGGATTGATGTTAATGCTCGGCAAAACCCCGGGGCGGCGCTGCAATTGCGTGCGCGCTTGGTCAATATGATTGAGATAAAGATGCGCATCGCCCAACGTATGCACGAAATCTCCGGCTTCCAAATCGCAAACTTGTGCCAGCATTTGCGTCAGCAGCGCATAAGAGGCGATGTTGAACGGCACGCCGAGGAAGATATCGGCTGAACGCTGATAGAGCTGGCATGACAGCTTGCCTTTGGCGACATAAAACTGGAACAGACAATGGCAGGGCGGCAGTGCCATATTATCGACATCAGCCGGATTCCAAGCCGTGACGATATGACGACGCGAGTCAGGGTTGTTTTTCAACTGATCCACCAGAGCGGTAATTTGGTCAATATGAGCCCCGCCCGGTGTTTGCCAACTGCGCCATTGCTTGCCGTAAACCGGACCGAGATTGCCGTCCGCATCGGCCCATTCATCCCATATTGAGACGCCGTTTTCTTTCAAATAGGCGATATTGGTGTCGCCCGAGAGAAACCACAGCAATTCATGAATAATGGATTTCAGATGCAGTTTCTTGGTTGTGAGAACCGGAAAACCTTGCCCTAAATTAAAGCGCATTTGGTGACCGAACACGGATAGCGTGCCGGTGCCGGTGCGGTCATCGCGCTGCACGCCGTGGTGCAGCACATGCTCGAGCAGGTCAAGATATTGCTTCATAGCCCTAATGTGCCCTTTTCGATGAAAGATTCGCAACGGGCTTTGCTGCCGCACTGTTAATTTGCTGTGTAAACTGCTATATAAGCCTTGTCGGCTTGCCGACTATGGCGATAAACGGGCTTCGCAATAAACCCATCGGACCCGGGGGCAGTACCCGGCGCCTCCACCAATTCTTTCATGTTTCGGGGGCGAACCAGGATCGACGAGGGCGTAAAGGATGTTTCCGTCGCTCGGCATGGCACCATCGTTATCGGGCCATTTTTATAGTTGCAAATGACAACTATGCGGAAGTAGCTGTCGCTGCGTAAGCAGTCACACGACTTCATTTGAAGTCCACCGCCTTCGCCGGTGGTGGCGGGGTTCGGAAGGCACCTGGCAACAGAAGCCTTCCACTTTTAATTGGCCGAAAGGCAAGCAGGCAAAGCATATGACAGACTCAAACGATGATTCCGGCGACATTTATAAATATGCAGACCGCGCCCAAGCGGCACTGCTTGGCATGGTGCGCAAAGTTATGCAGGAAGCCGCATCAGAAGGTCTCGCCGGCGGGCACCATTTTTATATCACCTATTTCACTTATGCTGAGGGGGTGGTGATTTCCGACAGGCTGCGCGCCCAGCATCCGGAAGAAATAACCATTGTGCTGCAAAACCAGTTTGAAGATTTACAAATTGAACAAGACGCGTTTCATGTGACGCTGAGTTTTAATGACACGCCGGAAAGATTGACCGTGCCTTTTGCCGCTGTCAGCAAATTTTATGACCCCAGCGTTGCTTTCGGCCTGATGTTTGACGTCGATGCGCCGGATATCGACTTGACCGCCATTGAAGACCATGACGGCATTGTTGATGCAATTCTATCGGCCGAAGAAGAGCAAGCTAACGCGCCAAACGACAAATCCGATGACAAACGCGGTGAAGTTGTCAGTCTCGACAGCTTTCGCGATAAATAGTTTTCAACGCCCAATAATAGCCGATATATTGGCGGCATGCAGTCGCCGTGCTAGACCGCTTACAGATTAAATTTCCACTGGAGAATGAAAAATGGCCGATACGCGCACCGAAACCGATAGCTTTGGCCCGCTGGAAGTTGCGGCCGACAAATATTGGGGCGCGCAAACGCAACGCTCGCTCGGCAATTTCAAAATCGGCACGGAAACCATGCCGCTGCCGCTGGTGCGGGCGCTCGGCATTGTCAAAATGTCAGCCGCCAAAGCCAATATGAAACTCGACAATCTGGAAAAAGAGATTGGCGAGGCCATTGTCAGCGCCGCCAGTGAAGTGGCGGAAGGCAAGCTGAACGATCATTTCCCGCTTGTTGTTTGGCAAACCGGCTCGGGCACGCAGTCAAACATGAACTCCAATGAGGTCATCTCGAACCGCGCTATTGAAATGCTGGGCGGCACGATGGGCTCGAAAGAGCCGGTGCACCCGAACGATCATTGCAATCGCAGTCAATCATCCAATGACACATTCCCGACCGCCATGCATATCGCGGCGGCAGAGGAAATCGTTCATATGCTGGTGCCGAGCCTGCAGCAATTGCACAATGCGCTGAACGATAAGGCGCAGAGCTTCAAAGATATTATTAAAATCGGCCGCACCCATACGCAAGACGCAACACCGCTGACATTGGGGCAAGAATTTTCCGGCTATGTCGCCATGGTGGCAAACGGCATTGCCCGCGTCGAAGGCGTGTTGCCGAAACTTTATGAATTGGCGCAAGGCGGCACAGCGGTCGGCACCGGCATTAACGCCAAAATCGGTTTTGCCGAAAAATTTGCCGATGAAGTGGCGGCCTATACCAAATTGCCTTTTGTTACCGCGCCGAACAAATTTGAGGCCTTGGCCACCCATGACGCTATGGTCGAGGCGCATGGCGCACTCAATGAGGTGGCGGTCTCGCTGTTCAAAATCGCCAATGATATTCGTCTGCTCGGCTCCGGCCCACGCTCCGGCCTCGGCGAGTTGAGCTTGCCGGAAAACGAGCCCGGCTCATCCATTATGCCGGGCAAAGTCAATCCGACCCAATGCGAAGCGCTGACCATGGTATGCGCGCAAGTGATGGGCAATAATACGGCGGTTTCTTTTGCCGGTTCGCAAGGCCATTTTGAATTGAATGTTTATAAGCCGGTGATTGCCGCCAATGTGCTGCAATCCATTCGCTTGCTCGGCGATGCGGCGGTCAGCTTTTCCGATAATTGCGTTGTCGGCATTAAAGCCAATGAAGACAATATCGCCGCGCTGATGGAACGCTCGCTCATGCTGGTCACGGCACTGGCCCCGAAAATCGGCTATGACAACGCCACCACTGTCGCCAAAACGGCGCATAAAAACGGCACGACTTTGCGCGAAGAGGCGGTCAAAGGCGGCTATGTGACGGAAGAAGAATTCGACACGATTGTCCGCCCCGAAGACATGATAGCGCCGAAATAGGCATTTAATAGGTGGCGGGCATGAAACCCGAAAAACGCTCCATCACCATTGCCGGTCATGCAACCAGCGTGTCATTGGAACCGCTCTTTTGGGACGCACTGAAAGAGATGGCGGCGCAGAACAAGCAATCCGTGCCCGACCTTATTCGCCAGCTTGATGCCGAGACCCGCGAAGCCAGCCTGTCATCTACTCTGCGGGTGGCGGTGTTACGTTGGGCGCGGCAGCAGTCGGGTTAAAGGCTGAGGCATCGGCCTTTAAATCGGGCTTTTCCAAATTACCGGTAATCTGCCACAACACGGGTCTTTGGCGATCAAACGGATAAAGCGCAAAAGCCGCATCGACTTCCAACCCGACCATATCCAGCGCCCCTTCAAGCCGCGCTTCATTCAACCCATCCGCAAAAACAAAATCGCTGCTCGCCGTCTCAATTACGCCTGCACGCATATTGGCGCGCCCGAGACCACGCGCGAAACTCAATCGATGAGCGCCGGTATATTGCGCCATTAAGGTTGACGCATCACCATCAAATTCGGCGCCGCGCACTGCTTCTGCAAAACCGACAGCATCGAAGAAAGTCAACGCGCCCGGCGCAATTTCAAAATTCAGTTCGCCGTTCAGCCCGCTCATGACGGCACGCGGTGACGGACCGCGCCCTTCAAGCCGCAAGACGCCGCTCAACGCCGCATCGACCAAACCATTGCCATAGCGTGCCGCGATAAGGGCGTTCGGATTGACATCGTTAAACTGAGCATTAAAGGCAAAACGTGGTGTCAGCAGACCGCCCTCCGCCAACACATTGGCGGTTATGCCTCCGCCCAAAAGCGCGCCAGACATATCAGGCGCTTCCAGCACACCATCGGTCAGTTTCAAGCGCCCGCTCAGCGCATCCAGCACCAAATTTCCAAACCGTGTGTTTGTGGCACGCAATTCAATATCGGCATTGCCGCGCCCCAATAGCGACCAGCGCATGCTCTCAGCACTCCAATTATTTT
>RFZE01000002.1 GCA_009920875.1 Alphaproteobacteria bacterium
GTCAATGTCACTTTGTGCTTTTCGGCCAATCAAGCGCTGCTGGCGGCCAAGGCCGGCGCCGCTTTCATTTCACCCTTTGTCGGACGGCTCGATGATATCGGCGCTGACGGCATGGGCCTGATTGCCGATATTCGCCAGATTTATGACAATTATCCCGAGCTTGAGACCGAAATACTTGTCGCATCAGTGCGCAGTACTGAGCATATGCGCGCCTCGGCATTGATCGGCGCCGATGTCGCCACTTTGCCACCCGATGTGCTGAAAAGCCTGATCAATCATCCGCTGACCGATAAGGGGCTGGACGCGTTTCTCGCCGATTGGCAAAAATCCGGCCAATCCATCGCCTGATGGGCAAAGCCGACAAGCGCGGCACACAAGACGCGACGCATTTGCTGCGCGACTGGCACAGCGTGCTGCACGACCAATTGCGTTTGAGCGCGCATACGGTCAATGCCTATGTGAAAGATGTGGAAGGCTTTTTGGCTTTTCTTGAAAGCCATTTCGGCCACACCCCGCAAGCGGCTGACTTTGCCGATTTACATATGCGCGATCTGCGTGCCTTTATGGCGGCGCGGCGCGCGCAAGGGGTTTCCGCCCGTTCGCTCAATCGTGCCTTATCGGCCTTGCGCCGTTTTACCGCTTATTTGAAAGAATGCGACCTGCCGGTCTCCAATGCGTTTGACACCATGCAGGCGCAAAAAACCCCGGCCAACCTGCCACGCGCCGTGGCATCGCAAGATGTGTTGCAACTCATCGCCTGTGCGCTGGACGGCCCGAAAGACAAATGGCTGGGCTTGCGCGACAGCGCCTTGCTGACGCTTTTATACGGCACGGGCTTGCGCATATCCGAAGCGCTTAGCATTACGCGCCACGATATTGAAACGGCGCATGACATGTTGCGGGTGACCGGCAAGGGCGGCAAGCAACGCGATGTGCCGCTTTTGCCGCTGGTCACGCAAGCGCTTGATGATTATCTTGCCGCGCAGCCTTTCGGCTTGCGCCGCGAAGACAAAATATTCCGCGGGCAGCGTGGCGGGGTGATGACGCCGCGCCAAGCGCAAGCTCTGGTGAGCCGCTTGCGCCGCGCGACCGGGCTTGATGACAGCGTGACGCCGCATGCTTTGCGCCACAGTTTTGCCAGCCATTTGCTGGCCGGAGGTGGCGATTTGCGCACCATTCAAGAATTGCTCGGCCATGCCAGCCTCAGTTCGACACAAATTTATACCAAAATAGATGAGACCGCCCTATTGGCGGTTTATGACCGCGCCCATAAGCGCCGCTAGTTTATTTTTTTTGACGGCGCAAAACCAATGCGATTGCATGACGCCGGGTTTTTGTGTTATGGCAGAAATGTTGACCTATTAAGACAGGGTGCCTCCCATGACCCAGACAGCAGAAATCGTCGACACGCAAGAAGGGCAGCAATTATTGCACTTGGTGTTTGGCGGCGAATTGACCCATGTAAATGACATTCGCTTTCGCGATTTGGACAAGCTCGACATTGTCGGCATTTATCCCGATTATGAAAGCGCCCATTGTGCTTGGCGCGCGGCTGCGCAACGCACAGTGGACAGCGCAGTGACGCGCTATTTCATTGTTCATTTGCACAAATTAATGCGGCCTTAGCGCCTACATATGCAAAGCGCGTTTGTCGACATCAAGCGCCGCCTCTTTGACCGCCTCGGTAAGCGTCGGATGGGCATGGCAGGTGCGCGCAATATCTTCGGCGCTGGCTGAGAACTCCATAGCAAGCGCCGCTTCAGCAATCATGTCACCGGCTTGCGCGCCCAAAATATGCACGCCCAAAACCTTATCGCTTTTGGCATCGGCAAGAATTTTCACAAAGCCGTCCGTTGTGCCATTGACTTTGGCGCGACCATTGGCGGTGAATGGAAATTTGCCCGTATTATATTCAATACCGGCCTCTTTGAGCTCTTCTTCGGTGCGCCCGACCCAGGCCACTTCCGGCGCCGTATAGACGACGGAAGGAATGACATCATAATTGACATGGGCCGGTTTGCCGGCCAAATGCTCGGCCAAAGCAACCCCTTCATCTTCCGCCTTATGCGCCAACATCGGCCCGGCAATAACGTCACCAATGGCATAAATGCCGTCAATATTGGTTTTGAAATGCGCATTGGTTTCAACGCGGCCCGCGCTGTCCAGCGCCACCCCGACCGCTTCCAAGCCAAGCCCTTGCGTATGCGGGCGGCGACCGATGGCGACCAAAGCGCGGTCGGCGGTCAGGCTTTCTTCTTCGCCCTCGCCCGAAGCCGGTGCCAAGCTCAGCTTGACGGAATTCTTCAACGCTTTGGCGGCGGTGACTTTTTTACCGAGCATGAATTTAATACCCTGTTTTTTCAAAACCCGTTGGAAGTTTTTCGCCATATCGGCATCCATGCCCGGTGTGATGCGGTCGAGAAATTCAATCACCGTCACTTCCGCGCCCAGCCTTTTCCATACCGAGCCCAATTCCAAACCGATAATACCGGCCCCGATAATCGCCAAATGCTTGGGCACTTTGTCAAAAGACAAGGCGCCGGTTGACGAAACAATGCGCTCTTCATCTGTCTCAATGCCCGGCAAAGGCGTAACCTCTGAGCCGGTGGCAATGACAATATGTTTGGCCGATAATTGCCGCATGCCGCCGGCCAGCAAAGTGACATCAAGCGCACCGGGTGCGGTCAGCTTGGCCGCGCCCTCAATTTCTTCGACATTATTTTTCTTCAGCAAATAGCGCACGCCATCCGTATTGCCGGTAATGCCTTGCGCCTTATAGGCCATCATTTTTTCGAGATCCAATTTCACCGCGCCGAAATCAATGCCCATATCGGCCGCATGCGCCGCTTCGGCATAGACTTCAGACGCGTGCAAAAGCGCTTTTGACGGAATGCAACCGACATTCAAACACGTGCCGCCGGGTGCGCCGCGCTTGTCAATGCATGCCACTTTCATGCCCAATTGGGCGGCGCGCAAAGCGCAGACATAGCCGCCGGGACCGGCCCCGATAACCACAATATCGAAATTATTCTCGTCGCTCATTTTTTCCTCTTAATCGGCACTAAATATTCAGCAAAAGGCGCTCAGGGTCTTCCAAAGACTCTTTCACGCGCACCAAAAACGTCACCGCCTCTTTGCCGTCAACAATGCGGTGGTCATAAGACAGCGCCAAATACATCATTGGGCGCACAACAATCTGACCGTCAATTACAACCGGACGCTCTTGGATTTTATGCATGCCCAAAATGCCCGATTGCGGCATGTTCAATATGGGCGTGCTCATCAAAGAGCCATAGACGCCGCCATTGGACATGGTGAATGTGCCGCCTTGCAAATCATCAATGGCCAATTTGCCGTCGCGCGCCTTGCGGCCCATTTCGGCAACCGCCAATTCAATATCGGCCAACCCCATATTCTGCACATCGCGAATGACCGGCACCACCAGCCCTTTTTCCGTGCCTACGGCAATGCCCATATTGACGTAGTTTTTATAGATGATTTCATCTTCCGTCACTTCCGCATTAATGGCGGGAATTTCAGATAATGCGGTGACACAGGCGCGGGCGAAAAAACCCATAAAGCCCAGCCGCGCACCGTATTTTTGTTCGAACAAATCCTTATATTCGCGCCGCACATCCATCAGCGCGCCCATATCGACCTCATTGAAAGTGGTCAATTGCGCCGCCGTGTTTTGGCTTTCTTTCAGCCGTGCCGCAATGGTTTTTCTGAGCCGCGTCATTTTCACCCGCTCTTCGCGCGCGCCTTGCCCGCCCGCCGGTGCAGCCGCGGCAGAAGGCGCAGCCGCGGCAGGAGGCGCAGGGCTTGCCGGCGCGGTCTGCCCACCGCCGGCCGCTTTCAACGCATCTTCCTTGGTCAAACGGCCATCTTTGCCGGTGCCGGTAATCTGCGCCGGGTCAAGCCCATGCTCTTCCACCACGCGGCGCGCGGCCGGTGATAAAGCGCTGGTATCAATTTGCTTATCCGGCGGCGCCATTTGTGTCGGTGCTGCCGGAGACGGGGTCGCCTCTTGCGGCGTTTCGGCTTCAGAGGCTGTTTCAGCCTGTGGCGTTTCGGCTGGCGCGGCGGCGGCTTCAGATGCAGCCGGTGCCGCCGTTCCGGCGCCCTCCCCGATAGAGCCCAAAAGCGCACCGACCTCAACCGTTTCGCCTTCATTAACGACAACTTCGGCCAGCACACCGGCGCTTTGCGCCGGCACTTCAATGGTCACCTTATCGGTTTCCAATTCGCATAGCGGCTCATCCATGGCGACCGCATCGCCCGGCTTTTTATACCATTGCGCAATTGTCGCTTCGGTCACCGACTCACCCAATGTAGGTACGCGAATTTCACTGGCCATTCTGTTTCTCCATTTCGCCTATCTGTCGATAGGGTCAATCAATGCCGCGTTCAACAACGCTTCTCTTTGTTCCAAATGGCGGCTCATCAAACCGCTCGCTGTCGAGGCCGAGGCGCGCCGCCCCGCATAGCTGACACGTTTATGCTTGGCGCCCAAAGTGGTCAACACATCTTCCAATTCCGGCTCGATAAAGCTCCATGCCCCCATATTGCGCGGCTCTTCTTGGCACCAGACCATTTCGGCATGTGCCATCGGCTCCAATTCGGCCAATAAGGGCCCATGCGGCACCGGATAAAGCTGCTCGAGGCGCATCAAATAAACATCGTCAATATTTTCCGCTTGGCATTTTTCCAATAAGTCGAAATAAACCTTGCCCGAGCACAAGACCACGCGGCGAATATCCTTGGCCGCTTTCAATGCGCTGCCCCCATCCGCCAAATCGGCATCGGGCATGCGCGCATCGCGGCCATCCCATAAGACGCGGTGGAAGGACGAACCGCTCGTCATATCGCTAAGATTGGAAACGCATTTTTTGTGCCGCAGCAGCGATTTCGGCGTCATTAAAATAAGCGGTTTTCTGAAATTGCGCTTCACTTGGCGGCGCAAAATATGGAAATAGCTGGCCGGTGTGGTGCAATTGGCGACTTGCATATTTTCTTCGGCGCACATTTGCAAATAACGCTCGAGCCGTGCCGAACTGTGTTCCGGCCCCTGCCCCTCATAACCATGCGGCAATAACATGACCAGGCCTGACATGCGCAGCCATTTATTTTCACCCGATGAAATAAATTGGTCGACCACAACTTGCGCGCCATTGGCAAAATCACCGAATTGCGCTTCCCATAAAACCAGCGTATTGGGCTCGGCCAGCGAATAGCCATATTCAAAACCGAGCACGGCATTTTCCGACAGCATGGAATTAATCACTTCAAACAAAGCTTGCTCATCGCGAATATATTTCAGCGGCTTGAAGCGGCGTTCGGTTTCTTGGTCAATCCAAGATGAATGGCGCTGCGAAAACGTGCCGCGCTCGCTATCTTGGCCGGCCAAACGCACCGGATGGCCTTCCAATAAAAGAGAACCGAAAGCCAGCGCTTCAGCCGTCGCCCAGTCAAAACCGGTGCCGCTTTCAAACATTTGGTCTTTGGCCTTTAATTGCCGCGTCAGCGCGCGGTGCAAATTAAAACCGTCCGGCACGCGCGTCAGCCCGGCCCCGACTTCTCTTAGCAAGCTTTCCTCAACGCCGGTATCGCCGCGCACAAATTCGGCGCTTTTTCGCTGCAAGCCCGACCATTTACCGTCCAACCAATCAGCCTTATTGGGTTTGAAACTATTGGCCGCTTCAATCGCCTCATCAAGCTGCGCGCGATAAACGGCCTTGGCCGAGGCGAAGGCTTCCTCGCTCAACAGGCCTTCATCAACCAAGCGGCGCCCATATTTCTGCACCACGGAGTCATGCGCTTTGATTTTTTTATACATGGTCGGCTGGGTAAAGGCCGGTTCATCGCCCTCATTATGACCATGACGGCGATAGCAGAACATATCAATGACAACGGGCTTTAAGAATTTTTGCCGAAACTCGGTTGCCACTTTGGCGGCAAACACCACCGCTTCAGGATCATCGCCATTGACGTGAAAAATCGGCGCTTCGACCATTTTCGCCACATCCGACGGATAGGGCGAGGAGCGTGAAAAGCGGGGATTGGTGGTAAAGCCGATTTGATTATTGACGATAAAGTGAATGGAGCCGCCCGATTTATGACCGATAAGGCCGGACAGACCGAGACATTCAGCCACCACTCCTTGACCGGCAAAAGCCGCATCACCGTGCAGCAAAAGTGGTATCACCGTGCCACGATCAGCCATGGCGCGCGGGTGTTCTTTATATTGGTCTTGCTTGGCGCGCGCTTTGCCGAGCACCACCGGATCGACCGCTTCCAAATGCGACGGGTTTGGCGATAAGGATAAATGCACCTTATTGCCGTCAAATTCGCGGTCTGATGAGGCGCCGAGGTGATATTTCACATCACCCGAACCCTCAATATCTTCCGGATTGACCGAGCCGCCCTTAAATTCGTGGAACAAAGCCTCAAACGGTTTGCCCATCACATTGGTCAGCACATTCAATCGGCCACGATGCGGCATGCCGAGCACCACTTCTTTGACACCGAGATTGCCGCCGCGCTTAATGACTTGCTCCAATGCCGGTATGAGAGCTTCGCCACCATCCAGGCCAAAACGCTTCGTGCCGGTATATTTGACATCGATAAATTGCTCGAGCCCTTCTGCTTCAACCAGTTTTTGGAAAATCGCCAGCTTGCCCATATCGGTAAAAGCCACTTCCTTATCGGGCCCTTCAATGCGCTCTTGCAGCCAGGCTTTTTCTTCCGGGTCGGAAATATGCATGAACTCCAGTGCCACTGTGCCGCAATAAGTGCGGTGCAGAATATCCAGCATTTCGCGAATGGTGGCACTTTCAAGCCCGAGCACATAATCGATGAAAATCGGCCGGTCATAATCGGCTTCGGTGAACCCATAGGAGGTCGGATCAAGTTCAGGATGCGTGCCCGGCGGTTCAATACCCAGCGGGTCGAGATTGGCCGCCAAATGGCCGCGATAACGATAGGCGCGGATCATCATAATGGCGCGAATACTGTCCAAAGTAGCGGCGCGCACCGCTTCAACATCTTGCCCTTCAAGGCGGGTTTCAATTTTGCCGGCCAAGGCCTGCGGCGCCGGTAAATCGCCTAATTCCGTGGCCGGCCAATTGCCGTCCATGGCGGCCGTCAAATCACCATTGATTTTCGGTGGCCAATCATCGCGCTGCCAGCTTGGCCGATGCGGTGCAACGCCATCATCAAGCGCGGCAAAATAGCTTTTCCAACCGACATCCAAACTGGCATCACCGGCTTTATAGCGCGCATATTGCTGCTCAAGATAAAGCGCATTGGCCCCGTCAAAGTGAGACTGGGAGGGATCTGAGATATTATTGGCTGGCGAATTCTTATCCGACATTTGCCTATCCATTTAAGGCCTCTCGCGGCCTGAAAAAATATTAAACGCTTTGGCCGCCAAGAGCAATGATAAGCGGCACGGAGCCCGGCATTTAGCCCTTCAAAACCTCAACCAAAGTGGTACCCAAAGAGGCGGGCGATGGTGAGACGGTAATGCCGGCGGTGCGCATGACCTCCATTTTATCATCAGCCCCCCCTTTGCCGCCGGCAATAATCGCACCGGCATGGCCCATGCGGCGTCCCGCAGGCGCCGTGACACCGGCAATAAAGCCGACCATGGGTTTTTTCACTTTCGAGGCTTTTAGAAATTCGGCCGCTTCTTCTTCCGCCGACCCGCCAATTTCACCAATCATGATAATGCTTTCGGTTTCATCGTCACCGAGGAACAAATCCAAACAATCGATAAAATTCGTGCCATTGACGGGATCGCCGCCAATGCCGATACAGGTCGACTGACCGAGGCCGGCGGCTGTCGTTTGCGCCACCGCTTCATAAGTCAGCGTGCCCGAGCGCGAAACAATGCCGACCGAACCACGGCGATGAATATGACCCGGCATAATGCCGATTTTGCACTCATCCGGCGTAATGACACCCGGGCAATTGGGTCCGACCAAGCGTGTATTGGAGCCTTGCAAAGCGCGTTTGACCTTGACCATGTCGGTGACCGGTATGCCTTCGGTAATGCATACGGCCAGTTCAATACCGGCTTCAATGGCTTCCAAAATGGCATCGCCGGCAAAAGGCGGCGGCACATAAATGGCTGAGGCCGTGGCGCCGGTTTTGTCAACCGCTTCCGCCACCGTATCAAAAACCGGCAAATCCAAATGCGTAGAACCGCCACGTCCCGGGGTCACGCCGCCGACCATTTTTGTGCCATAAGCAATGGCTTGCTCGGAATGGAATGTGCCTTGTGAGCCGGTAAAACCCTGACAAATAACTTTTGTGTCCTTATTGACCAATACCGACATTATGCGGCCTCCTTCACGGCAGCGACGATTTTCTCGGCTGCATCGTTTAAATCATCAGCGGCAATAATCGGCAGGCCCGAATTGGCCATAATCTCTTTGCCTTCATCAACATTTGTGCCTTCCAAACGCACCACAAGCGGCACATCCAGGCTCAATTCCTTGGCTGCTGCAACCACGCCTTCGGCAATAATATCGCAGCGCATAATGCCGCCGAAAATATTCACCAAAATGCCTTCCACATTGGTGTCCGACAGAATGATTTTAAATGCCTCAGTCACTTTCTCGCGCGTCGCGCCACCGCCAACATCGAGGAAATTGGCAGGCTCGGAACCGTAAAGCTTGATGATATCCATGGTCGCCATGGCGAGACCGGCGCCGTTCACCATACAGCCGATTTTGCCGTCCAATTTAATGTAAGACAGGTCATATTTTGACGCTTCGATTTCGGCCGGGTCTTCCTCGGCCAAATCGCGCAGCTCAACAATGTCTTTTTGGCGATACAGCGCATTGGAGTCGAAATTCATTTTGGCATCAAGGCAGATAAGGTCGCCCGCCCCGGTCACCACCAAAGGATTGATCTCCAAAAGCGACATGTCTTTTTCGACAAAGGCTTTGTAAAGATTGCCAATCAGTGCATTGGCTTGTTTCACTTGTTCGCCTTCCAGCCCCAGCGCAAAGGCAATTTGGCGGCCATGATGGCCGGAAATACCACTCGCCGGATCGACGCTAATGGTGAGGATTTTTTCCGGCGTTTTCTCCGCCACTTCTTCAATATCCATGCCGCCCTCGGTCGAGGCGATGAATGAAATGCGCGATGTGGCGCGGTCAACCAGTGCCGAAAGATAAAGCTCGCGGGCAATATCGGAACCTTCTTCAATATAAACGCGCCCGACCTCTTTACCCTCGGGGCCGGTTTGATGGGTCACCAAAGTCATACCCAACATGCGGGTCGCCTCGGCGCGCACCTCATCAATCGATGAGACGACTTTAACGCCGCCGCCCTTGCCGCGTCCACCGGCGTGAATTTGGGCTTTCACAACCCAAACCGGGCCGCCCAATTTCTCGGCCGCCGCGACCGCCTCATCGGCGCTAAAGGCAACAAATCCGCGCGGCACCGGCACGCCAAATGAGCCGAGAACCTGTTTGGCTTGATATTCATGAATATTCATGGAGAGAGCCCCTCATTGCTTCGCAAAACATGAGGGGGAAACTAGCCCAAGCGCGCTTTTGTCTCAACCGAAAACGGCTATTTTTCGACGGAAATATTATCACTATTTGCCGGCAGGCGGATATGCGTGCCGTCGCGCGCCGCCAGCACGCCGTCGGGGCGAATATCATCGACACCGCGCATAAAAATTTGGTCCATAATCGCGTTTTGCGGCACCGGTGCGTAATGATAAAATACCAGCAAATCGGCACTGGCTTGATTGGCCGCCTGTGCCGCCTCAACCGGCGACGCGTGATAATCATGCGTGTCATGGATGATTTTGCCGAGTTTGCCCTGACCATTATCGCGCAAAGCCTGCACGAAAATATCGACTAAATCACGCTGAATGACTTCGTGAATGAGCACATCGACATTTTTTGCCGCAGCGATGAGATTATCGTCTTTCACCGTATCGCCACTGATGAGCACGGAGCGTCCCTTATAGTCAAAGCGAAAAGCCAAAGCCGGTTCAATCGGTGGGTGATACACCGTAATGGCGGTGATTTTAATGCCGTCTTCATCATAAATCACACTATCGGCCTGAATGGTTTTGGCGACCAGACCGGCCTTGCTGGACGGCACATAATCTTCGCCATGATGGCCGGTGCGATAAGTGTAATCTTGCCCATAGGCGAGATTGAACCCGTCTACTACTTGCGCAACACCGGGCCCGCCATAAACATCAAGCTTGGACGGGCGCCCGCGCACCCAGCTGTTTAAATGCATATCCCCCAAAGCGGCAATATGGTCGGAATGGAAATGGGTCAGCAAAACCGCATCGAGGCGTTGAAGCGGCAAGCGCAAGGCTGCCGCCTTATCGGCTGAGCGCGCGCCCGTATCGACGATGAAAAACTTATCACCGAGCAAAACCGCGACGCAAGATTGCGCCGTGCCTCGCGGACCGGCCCCACCCATAGGCGAGGCGGTGCCGCAAAAGACAATATCAATATTATCGCCGCCCAGCGTGGGCAGCGGCGTCGATAACTGGCCGCCAATGGCGCGCGTCACCAAGCGGTCTTGCAAGCGCTCGCTATTGCGCACGGCCCCGATAAGGGCCAGCACCAAGACCAAGAAAGCGGCTGCCATTGCGCCGGCTGTTTTTAAGATTTTTTTTCTTTTATCGCCCATCATGCATCTCCCCTTGCCGGAACGCTAACTATTGGCAGTCTTATTGTCAATAGTTGGAGGGGACAAAAGGGCGCGGTCGTCCGCACCTTTATATTGTTCTGACAAAAACCGAAGCGTCTTATTTTAGTTTCGGATTGATCTTGCGGCACGCATCCAAAAGACCTTTCACCGCTTTCACCGATTTGGTGAACATGGCTTTTTCTTTGGCATCGAGTTTAATCTCGACAATGCGCTCCACGCCTTTGGCGCCAATCACGGTCGGCACGCCGACATAAATGTTTTTCTGGCCATATTGACCGCTCAAATGCGCCGCGCAAGGCAGCACGCGCTTTTGGTCTTTCATATAGGCTTCGGCCATTTCGATGGCTGAGGCGGCCGGGGCATAAAAAGCCGATCCGGTTTTCAACAGGCCGACAATTTCAGCCCCACCATCACGCGTGCGCTGCACAATCTCGTCGATTTTCTTTTGCGTCGTCCATTTCATTTTGACCAAATCGGGCAGCGGGATACCGGCCACGGTAGAATAACGCACAGACGGCACCATGGTGTCACCATGACCGCCCAAAACAAAGGCGGTGACGTCTTTCACTGAGACATTAAACTCTTCAGCAAGGAAGGTGCGGAAGCGCGCGCTGTCCAACACGCCGGCCATGCCGACCACTTTGTTTTTCGGAAGACCGGAAAATTTCTGCAACGCCCAAACCATGGCGTCCAACGGATTGGTGATGCAAATGACAAAGGCTTTGGGCGCATATTTTTTAATGCCCGCGCCGACTTGTTGCATCACTTTCAAATTAATCTCAATCAAATCATCGCGGCTCATGCCCGGTTTGCGTGGCACACCGGCGGTGACAATCACCACATCAGCGCCTTTAATGGCAGCATAAGATTTCGTGCCTTTCAGGCTGGCATCGAAATGGCTGACCGGAGAGCTTTGCAGCAAGTCCAACGCCTTGCCTTGCGGAATGCCGTCGACAATATCGAAAATCACGATATCGCCCAATTCTTTCAGTCCGGCCAAATGCGCCAAAGTGCCGCCGATTTGACCGCCCCCGATAAGAGCTATTTTATTGCGCGCCATGAAATATATCCTTCTGCTAGAATTGCTGGCCTGTGGGTAGCGGATTATCCGAGCGCTGGCAAGTCTCACTTGGTCGCGTCGTGAGCTGCATCGCGCTTTTCGCCAATATGCGGCAAAGCGAGATAATCGCGGCTTTGCATTTCCATCAAACGCGAAACGGTGCGTTCAAATTCAAACGCCTCATCGCCCTCAGGGTAAAGCTTTTGCGGCGGCCCGTCAGCCGAGGCAATGAGCTTTACTTTCGCTTCATAAAGCGCGTCAATGAGCGTGACAAAGCGCACCGCCTCATTTTTCTTTTGCGGCTGCAAAAGCGGAATATTATCCAGAACCAAACTATGAAAATGCGCCGCCAGCGCCAGATAATCGGCCGCGCCGCGCGCTTCAACGCAAAGTGCGTCAAAGCCGATACGCGCCACCCCGCCGGCCGCGCGCGGCACATTGAGCACGCGGCCTTTCATCTCAATCACGGACGGTGCGACCGCCACGCCTTCGGTCAGGCTTTGAAAACGTTCATCCAGCGCGGCGCGCGCCTTCGGCCCACATGGGGTGAACCAAACCGGTGCTGCGGTAAGCCGTGCCAAGCGGTAATCTTTTTCCGCTTCCAGCTCGTGCACCATATGGCGTTGCTTCATCATCTCGATGAACGGCAAAAAGCGATGGCGATTGAGCCCGCCCTTATATAAATCGTCCGGGTGACGATTGGAGGTCGCGACCACGACAATACCGGCATCCAATAAAAGCGCGAAAAGACGCCCCAAAATCGACGCATCGGCAATGTCTTTGACCTGCATTTCATCAAAACAGAGAAGCGTTACTTCTGCGGCAATGGCTTTGGCAATGGCCGGCATCGGGTCGCCCGATTTCGGATTGGCTTGGCGAAACGCGTGAATACGCGCATGGGTTTCTTGCATGAAAGCGTGAAAATGCACACGGCGTTTTTTGGCGACCGGCGCATGGGCAAAAAACAAATCCATCAGCATGGACTTGCCGCGCCCGACCGCGCCATAAAGGTAAAGACCTTTGGGGGCGGACCTTTTTTTGAGCCCCAATTTGGCGCGCCATCCGCCTTTATTGTGCGGGCGATAATCTTTCAGCGCTTGAAACAAATCAGCGAAACGCGCCATGGCGGCGCGTTGAGCCGCATCGGCTTCTATTTGGCCGTCGGAAATAAGGTCGCGATAGGCCGCTTCAATCGGGGTCGTCATCTGACTGGTCATGTCTGCCCGCCAGCCTAAGATTAAACCTCGCGTGCCACCATCATTTTTTTGATCTCGGTAATCGCTTTGGCCGGAGACAAGCCTTTCGGGCAGGCTTTGGCGCAATTCATAATGGTGTGGCAGCGATAAACGCGGAACGGGTCTTCCAAATCATCGAGCCGCTCGCCGGTTTTTTCATCACGGCTATCGGCCAGCCAGCGATAGGCTTGCAGCAAAACGGCGGGGCCCAAATATTTATCGGAATTCCACCAATAGCTGGGGCATGAGGTCGAACAGCAAGCGCACAGAATACACTCATATAGCCCGTCCAATTGCTCGCGATCTTCGCGGCTTTGTTGCCATTCATTTTGCGGCTTGGGCGTGTCGGTTTTGAGCCATGGCTCAATTGCCTGATATTGCGCATAAAGGCTGCTCAAATCGGGCACCAAATCCTTAATCACCGGCATATGCGGCAGCGGATAAATGGCAATATCGCCCTTAATCTCGTCCAAACCTTTGGTGCAGGCCAAAGTGTTTTGCCCGTCAATATTCATCGCGCAAGAGCCGCAAATGCCCTCGCGGCATGAGCGCCGGAAAGTCAAGGTCGAGTCGATCTCGTTTTTCACCTTGATGAGCGCATCGAGCACCATCGGCCCGCAATCATCGGCATCAATCGTATAGCTGTCGACGCGCGGATTATCGGCATCGTCCGGATTCCAACGATATATTTTCAGCGTGCGCGGTTTTTGCGCTGCTTCGGGTGCCGGATGCGCCACCCCTTTACCGATTTTCGAATTGGCCGGAAGTGCAATCTCAACCATTATCGCCCCCTAATATACGCGAGCCTTAGGCTCAATATAGCTGACCTCATTGGTCAGGGTGAAATTATGCACGCCGCGATAATCAATATTGGCTTTGCCTTTGGCATCGACATAGGCGAGCGTGTGTTTCATCCAATTTTCATCATCGCGTTCGGGATAATCCTCGCGCGCATGGCCGCCGCGGCTTTCTTTGCGCGCATTGGCCCCTTCCACTGTGGCAATGGCCTGCACAATGAGATTGTCAAATTCAAGCGTTTCAATCAAATCGGAATTCCAAATCATTGAGCGGTCGGCAATGCCGATATCATCCATCGCATTGACCACTTTTTGCATGCGTTGACAGCCCTCTTCCAACACATCGCCGGTGCGGAATACGGCGCAATTTTCTTGCATGGCTTTTTGCATTTCAAGGCGCAGCTCGGCCGTCGGCGTTGAGCCATTGGCATTGCGGAAACGCTCAAGGCGGTCAATCGCCTCATGGCCGGCATTGGCGGCCAAAGGCGCAAAGCCTTCAGACGGGTCGACAATTTCGGCCGTGCGCAGGGCCGAAGCGCGGCCAAACACCACCAAATCAATCAGCGAATTGGAGCCCAAACGATTGGCCCCATGCACCGAGACGCAAGCCGCTTCACCAATCGCCATCAGACCGGGCACAATACGCTCGGGGTCTTGTGCCGTCGGGTTCAAAACCTCGCCGTGATAATTGGTTGGAATGCCGCCCATATTATAATGCACGGTCGGCAGCACCGGTATCGGCTCTTTGGTGACATCGACACCGGCAAAAATACGCGCGCTTTCGGAAATACCGGGCAAGCGCTCGGCCAGCACATCCGGGTCCAAATGGTCGAGATGCAAATAAATATGATCATTATTCGGGCCGACACCGCGCCCTTCGCGAATTTCAATGGTCATGGAGCGCGACACCACATCGCGCGAGGCCAAATCTTTGGCCGACGGCGCATAGCGTTCCATAAAGCGCTCGCCTTCCGAATTGATGAGAATACCGCCCTCGCCGCGCGAGCCTTCGGTAATCAGACAACCGGCGCCATAAATGCCGGTCGGGTGAAATTGCACAAATTCCATATCCTGCAAAGGCAGGCCGGCACGAATGACCATGGCCGAGCCGTCGCCCGTGCATGTATGCGCCGAAGTGGCCGAGAAATAGGCACGGCCATAGCCGCCGGTCGCCAAAATCACTTGCTTGGCCTGAAAGCGATGCAGCTCGCCGCGCGCCATATCGAGCGCCGTGACACCGACACAACGGCTGTCTTCCATCATCAAATCAAGCGCGAAATATTCGATGAAAAATTCCGTTTCATGGCGCAAGGATTGGCCGTAAAGCGTATGCAAAATGGCATGGCCGGTACGGTCGGCGGCGGCGCAGGTGCGCTGCGCAATGCCTTCACCGAAATTGGTCGTCATGCCGCCAAACGGGCGTTGGTAAATCTTGCCTTCTTCAGTGCGCGAAAACGGCACGCCGAAATGCTCCAACTCGTAAACCGCTTCGGGCGCATTGCGGCACAAATATTCAATCGCATCTTGGTCGCCCAGCCAGTCAGAGCCTTTGACCGTGTCATACATATGCCAGCGCCAATCATCATCACCCATATTGCCGAGCGCGGCGGAAATGCCGCCTTGCGCCGCAACCGTATGCGAGCGCGTCGGGAAGACTTTGGAAATACACGCCGTCTTCAGCCCGCGTTCGGCGCAGCCCAAAGCGGCGCGCAAACCCGAGCCACCGGCCCCGACAACGACGACGTCAAATTGATGATCGATAAACGCATGAGAACTCATTTTTATCTCCTTTGCCCGACCCTAGCCGATGACCAGCTTGGCAACAGCCAGCGCACAAGCGACGGCAATGGTCAGGGTGAAAAACTGATTGGCAATCAGCGCCAATAATTTGGTCGCTTCGCCATGCACATAATCTTCAATCACCACTTGCAGGCCGAGGCGCATATGATAGCAGGCCGAAAAAATTAGCAGCAGCATGACAACGCCGATAAACGGATGGCCCAAAAAGCCGGTCATGGTGGTGTAATCGCTGCCCGCATGGACAACCAGCGCGCCGACCAGAAAAACCGTCAGCGGAATATTGGCGAGCGCCGTAACGCGCTGCATCCAAAAATGCTCTGTGCCCTTTTTGGCCGAGCCGAGCCCGCGGGCCCGCGATAGTGGCGTGCGCATATCAGCCATTACAAAACCCCCAAATAAGCATAGGCCGCAATCCAAACGCCCAGCGTCAAAAGCGGCGGCACAAAAGCGGTAATGCGCGCGAGAATTTCGACATGTTTCAAATCAAACCCACGCCCGGTATCCCAAATGAAATGGCGAATGCCGCCAAACATGTGGTGAAACAAAGCCCATGTATAGCCGAACAAAACCAAGCGCCCATACCAAGCTGATGAAACGGCTTGCACATGCGCATAAGCCTCAGGGCCGGAGGCGGCAGCAAGCAGCCACCATGCCATAAGGGCGGTGCCGGCATAAAGCGCGACACCGGTGGCGCGATGCAAAATCGACAACATCATGGTCAAAGTCCAGCGGTAAATCTGGATATGCGGCGATAATGGCCGCGCCGGTTTGCTTTGTTCGGACATGCACTAAGCTCCTATTCGATGCGAAAGACTATACACAAAAAAAGGCCGTCGCGGCCATTCTGATTACGCGACAGGCGGTCGCATGAAACGCCTCACAAGCGACGCGGCATATAGGCCCACACATCGAGTTCCAGTACCACCTCTTCGGCCAAATCGCCATTTTCCTTCTTATCGATAAAATCACCATTTTCAGCCTGTTGCAGGCGGTTTTTCAGCACAATATGGCGCAAGCGCAGCGCCCCGACATCATCACGCCCGTCAAATGCGGTCTTGTCGACTATCTCGCTCCAGCCATAAATCGTGTCTCCGGCGAAACACGGTGCGGCATGGCTGCCGCCGTTTAACGCTGCATAACCGGCCAAATTACCCAGCCCGTTAAACGCCATAGACGCGACATGCGACATCATATGACCGCCATAAATCAGCCTTTTGCCGAAACGGCTTTGGCTTTGCATATGCGCATCAAAATGCACCGCCGCATTATTTTGATAAAGCCGCGTCGCCAGCATATGTTCGGCTTCTTCCAACGTCGTGCCGTCGCCATGGCTGATTTTCATGCCCGTTTGATAATCATCAAAAAACGCCTCACTGCCCGTATAATCGGCTTGCCAATGCGAGAAATCGCCTTGCGGCGGCGGCACTTGGGCGGGCGCAACCGGGGCTGCCATATCGGGCCAGACGGTTTCGGGGGCGGCAAGATTTGTGTCACGCTTTTTCACCATCACCCAGCGCAGATAAGACAAGACCGTCTCGCCATGCTGATTCATGCCGCTTGTGCGCACCATAACCAGCCCGCTTTCACCGCTTTTGTTTTGCCTGAGACCGATGACTTCAGAGCGCGCGGTCAGTGTGTCACCGACAAAAACGGGCGCGTGAAACAGCCCTTGCGCATAGCCCAAATTGGCCACGGCATGGCGCGAAATATCAGCCACGGTTTTGCCGAAAACAATATGAAAGACCAGCCAACTGTCGAGCGGCATATTGTTAAGGCCGATGGCCTCAGCGACAGGGCGGGCGCAAAAAAGCGGATTGCGCGCACCATAAAGCGCTTGATAAAGGCTCGCGTCACCCTCGCTCAAACTGCGCGGCACGCCATGCTCAATTATGTCGCCAAGGGTGAAATGCTCAAAATAGCGTCCCTCCATCATATGCCCGTCCCCCATTAGGCCTCCTGCCGCGCCGCAATGGCGGCGTCAATCGCCAATAGGCGCGCGGCCATATCGCGATGCAATAATTCGGTCATTTTGCCGTTAATTTTCAACACGCCCTTGCCGGCATTTTCGGGTGCGGCAAAAGCGGCGACGACATCACGCGCTTGCGCCACTTCGTCTTCAGACGGGGCAAACACCCCATTGCACACGGCCAATTGACTTGGATGAATAAGCGTTTTGCCGTCAAACCCCATATCGGCCCCCTGCCGACATTCGGCCATAAACCCTTCTTCATCGGCAATATCATTGAACACGCCGTCCAATATGGTAAGCCCATATTGGCGCGCTGCCAGCACCGCCATGCTCAGTGCCGTCATCAGCGGGGCGCGGCCTTGAACCAATGCGGCAAACATTTCTTTGGCCAAATCATTGGTGCCCATAATAAAAGCGGCAAGCGGCGTGTCGACAGCTTTGGCCGCCAAAGCCTGCAAATTGAAAATGGCTTCAGGCGTTTCGATCATAATCCATAAAGCGCAATCCTCGGGCATGCGAGCGACCAGCGCATCAATTTGTTCAGCCGTCGATATTTTCGGCGCGAGAATGGCATGCGGGCGCGCCGCCTCAGGCAAATCTGCGAGCGCCGCCACATCATCTGCGCCCCATGCCGTATCAAGCGCATTTATCCGCACCACCAATTCGCGTGCGCCATAACCGCCCTCGCGCAAAGCATCACAAATCTGCACGCGCGCTTCGTCTTTGGCGTCAGGCGCGACCGCATCTTCCAAATCCAATAATAAGCAATCAGCATCCAAGCTGCGGGCTTTTTCCAAAGCGCGCGCATTGGCGCCCGGCATATAAAGCGCCGAACGACGTGGCCGTATCGGCTTTGTGTCAGATGTCTGTTTTTCCGATGTCAATGCTGGGCAACTCCCTTTAATATGAAAGCCAGTTTAACGGCTTGCGTAAGAGGAGCAAGATGCAAGGGGCAAAAGCCGGTCACGGCAGTATTTTTGTCATGTCGAGCCAAGTGGTCAGCGGCCAAGTCGGGCTGAAAGCGACCATGCCGGCTTTGCGCGCCATCGGCCATGAGACCGTGACCTTGCCGACCACTTTATTGTCAGCCCATCCGGCGGCTTTTCCGACAAAAGGCGCACCGGCCGGTGGCCCGATAGAGCCCGGACAAATGATTGAGATTGCCGACTGGCTTTTGGCGGCAGGGGCGCTTGATCATTGCACGGCCATTTTATCGGGCTATTTACCGAGCGCCGCCCATATTGATGCGGCAGCCCAGATTATTGCCAAAATAAAGGCCGTCAATCCGCAAGTGTTTTATTGCTGCGACCCGATTTGCGGCGATGAAGGGCGGCTTTATTTACCTGAAGAAGTGATGCATGGCTTACGCGACCGGCTTTTGCCTTTGGCCGATATGGCGACGCCCAATTTATATGAATTGCAAAGGCTGGCCGGACGCGACGGCTTTGCCGATGAGGTCGAGGTCGTCGATGCGGCGCGCGATTTGGGCGTCGCGCATATGGTCGTCACATCCGCCCCTGCCGCTGCCGAGCGCATTGCCGCTTTGGCGGTGACGGCCAATGAAGTATTGCGTTGCGAAACGGCGCGCGCGCCCAAAGCGCCTTATGGCATGGGTGATTTTTTCGCCGCGCTTTATCTCGGCCTGCATTTGGCTGAAGAGCCGAAAGCGCTGGGCATTGCTTGCGCCACTTTGGCGCAAATGGCGGCCGCCAATATGGAGACCAGCACATTGCCGCATGGGCCGGTGCATATTGCCGCCGCCGCCATTCAAGACAAGTTGAATATTTAAGCCGTTACGCCTCGGCCTTGACGCGGCTTTCCGTGAGATGCTTCTCGGTCAATAATTCGGCAATTTGCACAGCGTTTAAGGCTGCGCCTTTGCGTAAATTATCCGACACCACCCACAGCGCAAGACCGTGCTCGACACTATCATCGACGCGCAAGCGCGAGACAAAAGTCTCATATTCACCGACACATTCGACCGGCGTGACATAGCCTTCATCTTCGCGCCGATCGACGACCAAAATGCCCGGCGCCTCTTCCAATGCGGCGCGCGCGGCATCTAAGGAAACGGCACTTTCAAATTCAATATGCACCGCTTCTGAATGGCCGACAAAAACCGGCACGCGCACGCAGGTCGTGCTCATGGCAATATCGGGGTCGAGCATTTTTTGGGTCTCGACCACCATTTTCCATTCTTCTTTGGTCGCGCCGTCTTTCATAAATACGTCAATATGCGGAATGACGTTAAAGGCGATTTGCTTGGTGAAGTTTTCGCGCTTCATCTCATCATTGACGAAAATGCCGCGCGTCTGGGTAAACAGCTCATCCATTGCCGCATTGCCGGCTCCTGAGACCGATTGATAAGTCGCCACCACTACGCGTTTAATTTTGGCCAAAGCGTGCAAAGGCTTCAAAGCGACAACCAGCTGCGCGGTGGAGCAATTGGGATTGGCGATAATATTGCGTTGCGTATAACCGGCAATATCTTGCGGATTGACCTCGGGCACAATCAACGGCACATCATCATCCATGCGATAGAGCGATGAATTGTCAATCACCACACAACCGGCTTTGGCGGCAATCGGCGCATATTCTTTGGCCGGGCCGGAACCGGCCGCAAATAGCGCAATATCGGCTTTGCCGAAATCATAATTTTCCAGCGCTTGGCATTTCAGCGTTTTATCGCCAAAGCTCACTTCGCGACCCTGGCTGCGCCGCGAGGCAACCGCATCAACCCGCGAGGCGGGGAATTTGCGCTCAGCCAAAATATTGAGCATTTCGCGTCCGACATTTCCTGTCGCGCCGACCACAGCGACCACATAAGACATGGCTAAGCTCCCAATTCTTCCAAAGCGGCGAGCACGGCATCGCCCATACCGCTTGTGCCGACCAATTGCATATCGGCCTGCATAATATCACCGGTGCGCACGCCCTTATCGAGCACGGCGGTCACCGCATTTTCCAATAAATCGGCATCATCGCCGCGGTCAAACGTATAGCGCAGCGCCATCGCAAAACTCATGATTGAGGCAATCGGATTGGCTTTGCCTTGACCGGCAATATCCGGCGCCGAACCGTGCACCGGCTCGTAAAGTGCTTTGGCGCGACCGCTTTCATCATCGGGCGCACCCAGAGACGCAGACGGCAACATGCCCAAAGAGCCGGTCAGCATGGCGGCAATATCGGAGAGAATATCGCCAAACAAATTATCGGTGACCAGCACATCATATTGCTTGGGATTGCGCACTAATTGCATGGCGCAATTATCAGCCAGCACATGTTCCAATTCAATTTCGGGAAATTCTGCGCCAATCACGCGGGTTACTTCTTCGTTCCACAAAAGGCCGCTTTCCATGACATTGCGCTTTTCGGACGAGGCCAGTTTTTTGCCGCGCTTCATCGCCAAATCACCGGCAACGCGCGCAATGCGCTCAATCTCATAAGTTTCATAGACTTGCGTATTGACGCCGCGTCTCTGGCCATTGCCCAAATCTTCAATGCCGCGCGGCTCACCGAAATAGACCCCGCCGGTCAGCTCGCGGACAATCATAATATCAAGGCCCTCGACCAGCTCGCGCTTCAGGCTGGAGGCATCGGCCAAAGCGGCAAAGCAAATGGCCGGTCGCAAATTGGCAAAAAGCTGTAAATCGGCGCGCAGGCGCAACAGCCCTGCTTCGGGGCGCGCTTCATAGGCGACATTATCCCATTTCGGGCCGCCGACCGCGCCCAGCAAAACCGCATCGGCCTCATGGGCTTTTTGCATGGCGGCATCGGATATGGCCTGCCCATGCGCGTCATAGGCGCAGCCGCCGACCAAATCTCCATCAAGCGTCACTTGAAAGCCGCGCTTGTTGCCGAACCAGTCAATAATGCGGCGCACTTCGCCCATCACTTCGGGGCCAATGCCATCGCCGGGCAGAATAAGAATTTTTTCCATTATGTTTTCCGTATCAAAAGCGGCGGCTAACGCCAAGGCTGCGCGTCAAGCGTCTCTTCATAAGCGTTAATGGCTTGCGCTTTTTGCAAAGTCAGGCCGATATCATCCAAGCCTTCCATCAAGCATTGTTTTCTGAAACCATCGACCTCAAAAGAAATCGTGCCGCCATCAGGCCCGTTAATGGTTTGATTTTCCAAATCGACACTGATGGTTGCATTGGCACCGCGTTTGGCGTCATCCATCAATTTATCGACTTCCGCTTGCGGCAGCACAATCGGCAAAATGCCGTTTTTGAAGCAATTATTGTAGAAAATATCGGCAAAGCTCGGCGCGATAATGCAGCGAATGCCGAAATCCAACAGCGCCCAAGGGGCGTGCTCGCGGCTCGAGCCGCAGCCGAAATTATCACCGGCAACGAGAATTTGCGCCTCGCGATAGGCCGCTTGATTGAGGACGAAATCGGCAATCTCCTCGCCATCGGGCGTATAGCGCATTTCGTCAAACAGGTTTTTGCCAAGCCCCGAGCGTTGAATGGTTTTCAAAAACTGCTTGGGGATAATCATATCCGTATCGACATTAATGATGTCGAGCGGCGCGGCAATGCCGGTCAATTTATCAAATTTTTCCATTTACGCTTCCGCCTTGAAATCACGAATATCGACAAAATGACCGGCCAAAGCGGCAGCCGCCGCCATTTCCGGCGACACCAAATGGGTGCGCCCACCGCGCCCCTGCCGTCCTTCAAAATTACGGTTGGAGGTTGAGGCGCAACGCTCGCCCGGGGCCAGCTTGTCGGCATTCATCGCCAAACACATGGAGCAACCCGGCTCGCGCCAATCAAAACCGGCTTCGATAAAGATTTTATCGAGCCCTTCTGCTTCCGCTTGTTGCTTGACGAGGCCCGAGCCCGGCACCACCATGGCATTGACGCTGGCCGCCACTTTGCCGGTTTGGGCAATGGCGGCGGCGGCGCGCAAATCTTCAATGCGGCTATTGGTGCATGAACCGATAAAGACGCGGTCAATCGTCACTTCCTGCATTGGCGTGCCCGCTTGAAGCCCCATATAATCGAGCGCGCGCTCGGTTGCCTTGCGGCGCGCTTCATCATCAATGGCGGCCGGGTCGGGCACATGGCCGTCAATGGAAATGACATCTTGCGGGCTGGTGCCCCAGGTCACTAGCGGCGGCAGCGCGGCCGCATCAATGGTGATTTCCTTGTCAAATACCGCATCATCATCAGATGTCAGCGTCTGCCAATAGGCCACCGCCTTATCCCAATCCGCGCCTTTCGGGGCGCGTGGGCGGTCTTTTAGGAAAGCAAATGTTTTTTCATCCGGCGCCACCAATCCGGCGCGCGCACCGGCTTCAATCGACATATTGCACAAAGTCATGCGCCCTTCCATCGACAAAGCCTCAATCGCTTCGCCGGCATATTCCAGCACATAGCCGGTGCCGCCGGCCGTGCCAATCTCGCCGATAATGGCCAAAGCAATATCTTTCGCCGTGACATGGGCGGGGGCTTGGCCGACCACATTAATGCGGAAGTTTTTGGCTTTTGATTGAATGAGCGTTTGCGTGGCCAGCACATGCTCGACCTCAGAGGTGCCAATGCCATGCGCCAAAGCGCCAAAGGCACCATGTGTGGAGGTATGGCTGTCGCCGCACACAATGGTCAGGCCGGGCAAGGTAAAGCCCTGCTCGGGCCCGGCAACATGGACAATGCCCTGGCGAATATCATCCATCGGCAGATAATCAATGCCGAACTCGGCGCAATTTTTTTCCAGCGTCTCGATTTGCAGCTTGCTTTCCGGGTCGTCAATCGCGTCCAAGCCGCCAGCGCGGTTTGTCGTCGGAATATTGTGATCGGCCACGGCCAAAGTTTTATGCGGCGCGCGCGGGCTGCGTCCGGCCATGCGCAGGCCTTCAAAAGCTTGCGGGCTGGTCACTTCATGCACCAAATGGCGGTCAATATAGAGCAGCGAATTGCCGTCGCTATCCGCTTCCACCATATGGGCATCCCAGATTTTGTCGTAAAGAGTGGTTCCGCTCATTATCTCGCCTTTTCTGCCTCTCATTTTTGAGGCGGCGAGGTGATGCCGGCCCCTTAAATCTATGGCTTTGGGGTGGCTTTGAAAGAGAAAGTCTTACGCTTCGCTTTCGCTGCCGCCTTCCTCTTGTGTCGTTTCCGCTGCGCTTTGTGTCGCTTCGGAAACGGCCGGCGCCGTCACCAAATCAGTATCAATCTTATTGGATTTGGCGCGACGCTCTACAATGCGCGCTGCCTTACCGGTCAGACCACGCAAATAGTAAAGCTTGGCGCGGCGTACGCGGCCACGGCGCAACAATTCAATGGAATCGACCAAAGGCGAATAAATCGGGAAGACCCGCTCCACGCCTTCGCCATAGGAAATTTTACGCACGGTGAAGTTTTCATTGAGACCGCCACCGGCGCGGCCAATGCACACGCCTTCAAAAGCCTGAATACGCTCGCGCGTGCCTTCAATCACTTTGACGTTTACTTTTACCGTATCGCCGGGCTGAAAATCAGGCACGGATTTTTCCGCCGACAATTCGGCCATATGCTCAGCATTAATTTCATCAATCAAATTCATTTGCCTATTCCCTTTACGGGCGCCGCGCCCTTTTGGAACGCTTGGCGATTTACGATAAAAAACGCGCCTCGCGGCACGGATTGGGGCGATTTAGCACGGGTTAGCGGGCTTGTCACCCCTTTTTGCACGGAAAAAATACAGAAAAAACATGGAAAAGGATTGCCTCTCAGTTTTTCTCATCTTCGCGCTTGCCCGCCAGCTTGTCCCATAAATCGGGTCGCCTTTTTTGCGTCAAGGCCTCTGCCTCGGCGCGCCGCCACGCGGCCAGTTTTTCATGGTCGCCGCCGGTGACAATATCGGGAATGGCGCGCCCTTCCCATTCTTGCGGGCGGGTATAATGGGGATATTCCAACAATCCGTCATTGGCGGCGGAAAAGCTTTCATCCGTGCCGCTTTCGGCTTTGCCCATAACCCCGGGCAGCAGTCGCAACACCGCCTCCAACATGGCCATTGCCGCCAATTCGCCGCCGCCCAGCACATAATCGCCAAGCGAGACTTCCAGCGGTCGGCGCGCCTCAATAAAACGTTCATCAACCCCTTCAAAGCGGTTGCACAGGAAAATCAACCCGTCAGCTTCAGCCCAATCGCGCGCCATTTCTTGCGAGAAGAGCTGCCCGCGCGGGCTCGGCAAAATCACCGGTAACTTATCTGCCCCCTTCACATTATCCGTCACATTATCAAGCGCGCCGGCCGCCACATCGGCGCGCAGCACCATGCCGGCGCCGCCGCCGGCCGGCGTATCGTCAATATTTTGATGTTTGCCATGCCCGAAATTGCGCAAATCATGTGTTTGAAGCTGCCACAGCCCGTCAGCCAAGGCGCGCCCGCTCAGGCTTTCGCCAAGCGGCCCGGGAAACATATGCGGATAGGCGGTGATGATATGGGCGGCAAAAAGCATCGGCCTATTCTCCCTCCACCTCAGATGCGTGCACCGCATCTTCTTTCGGCGCCAGCAGCGTCAAGCGCCCCTCAGCCACATCAATTTCCGGTACCACCGCTTTGGTGAACGGGTAAAAGGCGGTTTTGCCGCTGGGGTCGGCAATCTCCAATAAATCACCGGCCCCGAAATTATGCACACTCTGCACCGCGCCGATTTCCTCATCTGCGCCATTAAAAGCAATAAGGCCGACAAGGTCGGCATGATAAAAATCATCCTCATCGGCCAATATCGGCAATTTATCGCGCGGCACAAACAGCGCCGTGCCGCGCAAAGCCGCCGCCGCATTGCGGTCATTGACCCCTTTCAGGGTCAGCCTTGCGCCCAGCTTGTCGGGCTTGACGGAAGTGACCTCAAAGGCGCGGCCATCGTCCGTCACCAAAGGCCCATAAGCGGCCAATTCGGCACTGTCTTCGGCAAAGCATTTCACCTTGATCGCGCCGCGCACGCCATGCGGCGGCCCGATAATGCACAGACAGACAAAGCCCGCCGGCGTGTCAATGCGTGCCATATCGGGCCGGTCGGCCATTTACTCGGCCTTATCTTCCTCAGAAGCGTCCTCTTCAGCAGCCTCTTCAGCAGGGGCTTCTTCGGCGGGTGCTTCTTCAGCAGGGGCTTCCTCCGCAGGGGCTTCTTCAGCAGCAGCCTCTTCAGCAGGGGCTTCTTCAGCAGGGGCTTCTTCAGCAGGGGCTTCTTCAGCAGGGGCTCAGTATCCAATTTGACGCGCTCGCCGCCTTCTTTCGGCAAAAGCGGGTTATATGTGCCGAGCCTTTCGATAAAGCGACCGTCACGCGGCATCCGACTATCGGCCACCACAATGCGGTAAAAGGGACGTTTTTTCGAGCCGCCACGCGACATACGAATTTTCAAAGCCATTTCAATTTCCTTTCATCAAACAGCATTTCATCGGGTCTATTTCTTTTTCGGCCCATTATCGGGCAGACCCAAACCTTTCAAAAAATCGGGCGGCGCATCGCCGCCAAGTTTGCCCAAATCGGGCAAATTATTCGGATCAAGTTTCGGCATTTGCGGCATGGCACCCGGCATTTGGCCACCGCCACCCATGCCACCGCCGAGACCGCCAAGCATATTGGCCATGCCAGCCCCCAAATCGGGAAAGCCGCCCTTGCCCATTTTTTTCATCATATCGGCCATTTGCCGGTGCATTTTCAGCACTTTATTGACGTCCTGCACGCTGGTGCCCGAGCCACCGGCAACGCGGCGTTTGCGCGACGCATTCATCATTCTCGGATTGTCGCGCTCGGCCCGCGTCATGGAAGAAACAATCGCCGCTTGGCGCAGCAATTCGCGCTCATCCATATTGAGCGCCGCCAATTGTTTTTTCATTTTGCCCATGCCGGGCAACATGCCGAGCACGCCGCTCATGCCGCCCATAGCCTGCATTTGTTTTAATTGTTCGGCCATATCCTCCAGCGTGAACTGGCCTTTCTTCATGCGGGCTGCGATTTTTTCGGCTTTTTCCGCATCCATGGTCTCGCTGGCTTTTTCCACCAGACCGACGACATCGCCCATGCCGAGTATGCGATTGGCGAGCCGCTGCGGGTCGAAAATTTCCAGCCTGTCAATCGCTTCGCCGACGCCCAAAAATTTAATCGGCACGCCGGTGACATAACGCATGGACAAAGCCGCACCGCCGCGCCCATCGCCATCGGCGCGCGTCAACACAATACCCGATAGCGAAACTCGTGCCGCAAATTGACCGGCAATGGTCACCGCTTCCTGGCCGGTCAGGCTATCGGCGACCAATAGGGTCTCGGTCGGGGCCGCGGCTTGTTCAATCACCGCCATTTCTGCCATCAGCGCTTCATCAATATTGGTGCGGCCCGCCGTATCGAGCATCACCACATCAAAACCGCCCAGCTTACCGGCTTGCACGGCGCGCTTAGCAATATCGACCGGCGATTGGCCGTCTACAATAGGCAGGGTTTCAACGTCAATCTGCTCACCCAAAACCGCCAATTGCTGCATGGCGGCAGGGCGTTGCGTATCGAGCGAGGCCATCAGCACTTTGCGCTTTTCAGTATCGCTGATGAATTTGGCAATCTTGCCGGTCGAAGTGGTTTTACCCGAGCCTTGCAGGCCGACCATCATCATGACCACGGGCGGCACGGCGGTCGAAAATCGACCCTAATCTGTCGCTCAGCGTGTCAAACATGACCCTTCAACCAATATTGCACCCGTGGGCAAATCTTGCTGACGGGTGGCGATTTCGCCCCAAACGGGCTGAAACCAATTCAAATTTCGCTTCTGTTCAAGAAGTGGCGGCAAAATAGGCGGGACTGGAGGCTAAGTCAAGCCGTGCATTTGCCATCACAGCAATATGGCGTTTCGCGGCTGAACCGCCTATATAGGCAGCATGAGTGAGACACGCACCATCGCCTTTACCAAAATGAACGGCTTGGGCAATGATTTCGTCATTATTGACGCGCGCGACAATGCGCTTTCATTGTCGGGCGATGACGTGCGCGCATTGGCGGCGCGCGCGCATGCGCAAACGCAAGGCTGTGACCAGCTTTTGGTCATTCATTCGCCGCGCAATTCGGGCGATGTTTTCATGCAGATTTTCAATGCCGATGGCGGCGAAGTAGAGGCTTGCGGCAATGGCACGCGCGCCGTGGCCGCTTATTTGGCGCACAAGGGTATGGCGGCGGTCAAGATTGAGACTTTGGGCGGCATATTGGCTTGCACGGCGACACTGGCTGACAGGCAGGCAAGCGCGCAAGTAAGCATGACGCTGCCGCAAATCGGCGCGCCGATAAGTCTGCACCAAGATTTACCCGCCGCCCTGCCGGTCAATATCGGCAATCCGCATGCGGTGATTTTTGTCGCAACCGGCACGGCCGGTCTGGCCGCGCAATATGGCTTTCAATTGGAACGCCATAAAGCTTTTCCCGAACGCGCCAATATTAATTTCGCCAGCCTGCAAGGCGACAATATTTTGCGTCTTGATACGTGGGAACGTGGCGTCGGCCTGACCAAAGCCTGCGGCACCGGTGCCTGCGCCAGCGCCATTGCTGCCGTCACACAAGGCCTGTGTGCTGCCGGAGAAGTGATTGTGCGCCCGCCTTTCAATCGAGACAATAATGGCGCGGATGTGTTGACCATTGACTATCAGCCCGAAAGCCATGTTTTGATGCGCGGCCCTGTCGCTTTTGAGTTTGATGGGGAAGCGACTTTATGACCTTGCGCGTTGAAAATTTCGGCTGCCGATTGAACGCGCTGGAAGGCGACAGCGTTGAAGCTTTGGCGAAAACGGCAGGGCTTGAAAAAACCACCATCATTAATGGCTGCGCGGTAACCCAAGAGGCTTTGCGGCAAGCACGGCAAGCGGCGCGCAAAGCCAAACGCGACGGGCAAGCGGTGATTGTCACCGGATGCGCGGCGCAAACCGATGCCGCCAATTTCGCCGCCATGCCGGAAGTTGACCGCGTTTTGGGCAATGAAGAAAAATTGCAAGCGGCCAGCTATCGCAATAGTGACACGGCGGTTAGCGATATTATGCAAAAAACCGTGGCCCGCCCGCTGCCGAAAGCACCGCAAAGCACGCGCGCGCGCGCTTTCGTGCAAGTGCAAACCGGCTGCGACCATCGCTGCACATTCTGCATAATTCCCTATGGCCGCGGCAATTCGCGCTCCGTGCCGGTCGCCGATGTGGTCGCGCATTGTCGCGATTTGCTGGCGGACGGGCATAAGGAGATTGTGCTGACCGGTGTCGATATCACCTCTTACGGCCCCGATATCGGACTGGGTGAACCCGGCCAATCGGGGTTGGGGCTTTTGGTGCGCGCCATTTTGGACGGCGTGCCCGAACTGCCGCGCCTGCGGCTGTCTTCCATTGATGCGGTGGAGATTGACCAAGCGCTGCTCGATATGGTCATTCACGAACCGCGCCTGATGCCGCATTTGCATTTATCGCTGCAGGCCGGCGATGATATGATTTTGAAGCGCATGAAGCGCCGCCACAGCCGCGCCGAAGCGCTGGCGTTTTGCGAGAAATTGAAAACCGCGCGACCCGATATTGCCTTTGGTGCCGATCTGATTGCCGGTTTTCCGACCGAGACCGATACCATGTTTGAAAACTCACGCCGCCTGATTGGTGATTGCGATTTGAGCTTTGTGCATGTGTTTCCGTTTTCGCCGCGCCCCAACACACCGGCGGCACGCATGCCGCAGCTTGACGGCGGATTGATAAAACAACGCGCCGCCAATTTGCGCGAAACCGCGCAAAGCCAATTCAAAAACTGGCTGGCGCGCCAGCACGGGCAAACGGCCCGCGTGCTGGTCGAAAAACCG
>RFZE01000011.1 GCA_009920875.1 Alphaproteobacteria bacterium
ATTGCAACGCGTTTGCGGGGCAAGCATTTGCCAACATTTACGCCGCATATGGATTGCGGTGATCATGTTGTTGTCATTAATGCCGATAAGGTGAAATTCACCGGCAAGAAAATGGCTGACAAAAAATATTATCGCCATACCGGTTATCCGGGCGGCATTAAGGAAACCACGCCGGAAAAAGTGCTGGAAGGCAAGTTTCCTGAGCGTGTTGTGGAAATGGCCGTGAAGCGCATGTTGCCGCGTGGCCCGCTGGCACGTCAGCAACTCCGCAATTTGAAAGTATATGCCGGAAGCGAGCATCCGCATGAGGCGCAATCGCCTGAGACGCTCGATGTCGCGGCCATGAACAGCAAGAATGTGAGGGCATAGTGATGTCTGAGACAACGGAAACAACATTGGAAAATCTCGACACGGCACTCGGCACGGCTGCGGCCGGTAACGAGAGTGCAGCTGTGGTAGCTGAAACGCCGGTCACACCTGCCGAGCCGAAAATTGACGAGCAAGGCCGCGCCTATGCAACCGGTAAAAGGAAAAACGCCATTGCCCGCGTTTGGATTAAGCCGGGTAGCGGTGTCATCACGGTGAACGGCAAGGAAGAAGAGAAATTCTTCGCTCGTCCCGTGCTGCGTATGATTTTGCGCCAACCGCTGGTTTCAGCCGAGCGCGACGGTCAATTTGATGTGATCGCAACGGTAAGCGGTGGCGGCCTGTCAGGCCAAGCCGGTGCGGTGCGCCACGGCCTGTCTAAAGCGCTGACCTATTACGAGCCGGGCCTGCGCCCTGTGCTGAAAAAAGGTGGCTTCTTGACGCGTGACAGCCGTGTTGTCGAGCGTAAGAAATATGGCCGTGCGAAAGCGCGCCGTAGCTTCCAGTTCTCGAAACGTTAAGCCTCTTTGCTATGGCGAAAGAAAAAGGGGCTTTTTGGCCCCTTTTTTGTTATGAACAAGGAGAAATTTAATGGGGGATTCGATGTCCGAAAACATTGAAGGCAGCAGCGTTACAATTACGGAAATCATGGATTTCCTGCCGCACCGTTATCCGTTTTTGTTGGTTGACCGTGTGGTTGAAATGAATGGTGAGCAATCGGGTGTTGGCATTAAGAATGTCACCGCGTCCGAGCCGTGGTTCACCGGCCATTTTCCGGAAAATCCGGTATTTCCCGGTGTTCTGATTATCGAGGCGATTGCGCAAGTATCAGCCATTTTGGTTCTGCAACACGCCAAAGATAGCGGCAATCCGATTGAGACCAAATTGATTTACTTCATGACGGTCGACAAGGTGCGCTTCCGTCATCCGGTAACGCCGGGCGACCAGATGCGGATACAAGTGACGCAAATCAGGCGTCGCGGAATGGCCTATAAGTTTAAAGGCGAGGTTTATGTTGACGGTCAGTTAATGGCCGAAGGTGAAATTATGGCGGTCAATCACGACCCCGATGCATAAAGGTGCAGTATGAGCGCGAGCAAAATCAGTGTCGGCATTATCGGCGCGTCGGGTTACACCGGCGCCGATGCCGTGCGCCTGCTTGCAGCGCATCCAAATGCCGAAATTAAGCTGCTGACGGGCAATGCCCATGCCGGGAAGGAACTGGCCGAAATTTATCCTCAATTTGCGGGATTGGACGTGCCCGCTCTGGTGAAAGCTGAAGACGCTGACTGGGGTGGTATTGATGCGGCCATTTGCGGTTTGCCGCACTCGACCGCGCAAGACGTTATCGCGCAAGTGCCGGACAGCGTGAAAATTATCGATATGTCGGCTGATTTCCGGCTCCGCAATGCCGATATTTATGCCGAATGGTATGGCCGCAGCCATGATAATGCAGATTTGTTGAGCGAGGCGGTTTACGGCCTCACCGAGCATTATGCCGATGAAATTAAAAAGGCGCGGCTGGTCGCCTGCCCGGGCTGCTATCCGACGGCAGCGTTGAGCGCACTCTTGCCACTGCTCAAGGCCGGTGTGTTGAGCAGCGATGATTTGATTATCGACGCCAAGTCAGGCGTCACCGGCGCAGGGCGCAGTTTGAAAGAGCAAAACCTGTTTTCCGAAGTGGCCGAGGGCATGAATGCCTATGGCGTTGCAGCGCATCGCCATGCCCCTGAGATTGAGCAAGAGGTCGCCAAAGCGGCGGGTCTCGACGATGTGCGGGTCAATTTCACGCCGCATCTCGTGCCGATGAATCGCGGCGAATATGTATCAATTTATGCGTGCGCCAATGGTGCCAAAGCGGCTGATATGAAAGCGGCATGGCAAGATTTCTATGCCGACAAGCCGTTTGTGCGGGTGGTTGATGATGTGCCCGCGACGCGGCATGTGCGCGGCTCCAATTACTGTTTGTTGGCGGCTTTTGATGATCGGATTGACGGTCGGGTGATTTTGTTCTCGACGCTGGATAATCTGGTGAAAGGCTCGAGCGGGCAGGCGATTCAGAACATGAATTTAATGTTCGGCTTTGATGAGACAGCCGGATTGCAGCAGCAACCGCTTTATCCCTAGGGGAAAGTCATGCTATTGCCTTATTTGCTTTGCACAAAGGGCTTTTAAGCGAATGGAAGAAAGATGGACCACGAATTTCATCGCATAGATAGATTGCCACCTTATGTGTTCGAGCGCGTCAACAAGCTGAAGGCGCAGGCGCGCGCGGATGGCAAGGATATTATCGATTTCGGCATGGGTAACCCCGATTTGCCGACGCCGGAGCATGTTGTCGAAAAACTGGTGGAAACGGTTCGCAACCCGCGCACCCATCGTTATTCTGCATCGAAAGGCATTCCCGGCTTGCGTAAGGCGCAGGCGCGCTATTATGAGCGCCGCTTTGGCGTCAAGCTCAACCCTGATACGGAAGTGATAGCGACGCTCGGTTCTAAAGAGGGCTTTGCCAATATGGCGCAGGCAATCTCTAATCCGGGTGATGTTATTTTGGTGCCGAATCCGACTTATCCGATACATGCGTTCGGTTTTATCATTTCCGGCGCGACCATTCGCCATTTGCCGGTGCAAGAGGGTGATGATTTTTTCGCCGTGCTCGACCAAGCGGTGGTGCACAGTCATCCCAAGCCGAAAGTGCTGGTGCTGAATTATCCGGGCAATCCGACGGCGGAAGTGGTCGACCTCGCATTTTACCAAGAGGTCGTCGCCTATGCCAAAAAGCACGACATTATTTTGTTGTCGGATTTGGCTTATTCCGAGATTTATTTCGATGAAGACAATCCGCCACCGTCAATTCTGCAAGTGGAGGGTGCGAAAGATATTGCCGTTGAGTTCACCTCACTGTCAAAAACCTTCTCCATGCCCGGTTGGCGCATGGGCTTTGCCGTCGGCAATGAAAAGCTTATCGGCGCACTGACCCGCATTAAATCTTATCTCGATTATGGCGCGTTCACGCCGATACAGGTTGCGGCGGCAGCGGCGCTCGACAGTCCGGAAGAAATCATCCGTGACATTCGCGCTGTCTATAAAGAGCGTCGCGATGTCTTGATTGATGCTTTTCATCGTGCCGGTTGGAATGTGCCGTCGCCGCCTGCCACCATGTTTGCATGGGCGCGCATACCGGCTCCCTTCGCCGATATGAAGTCACTTGAATTTAGCGAATTACTGCTCAAAGAGGCAGATATTGCCGTTTCGCCGGGTATTGGCTTTGGTGAATATGGTGATGACCATGTGCGCCTTGCATTGGTCGAGAATGAGCAGCGTATCCGGCAGGCCGGTCGCAGCTTGAAGCGCTTCATGGACGCGCACCTGGAAAAGAAGAAAACCGCATGAGCGACAAAATCCGCATCGGATTGGCCGGTCTCGGAACGGTCGGCGCAACTGTGGCAGCGCGTTTGTTGCAGGGCGCAGTGCCGCGCGCCGAATTGGTCGCGGTTTCTGCGCGTGACGCGAAAAAAGACCGTGGTGTCGATTTGAGCACTGTTGATTTTGTTGCCACGCCGTTGGATTTGGCCAGTCATGACGAGGTTGATGTCGTCGTCGAACTGATTGGCGGCGAAAACGGTATTGCTTTGGAACTTGTCGAAGCGGCTCTTGAGAAGGGCAAACCCGTGGTCACGGCGAATAAGGCCATGTTGGCCAAGCATGCAGCGCGTTTATCCGATTTGTCAGTCGGTGGCGATGTGCCGTTGGCCTTTGAGGCGGCGGTTGCGGGCGGTATTCCCGTTATCAAAACCGTGCGCGAAGGTTTGGCCGGAAACGATATTCACCGCCTTTGCGGCATTTTGAACGGCACATGTAATTATATTCTGAGCCAAATGGCGGCCGCCGGTCTGTCTTTTGAAGAGGCACTGAAAGAGGCGCAAGAGAAGGGCTTTGCCGAGGCTGACCCGTCTTTGGATGTGAGCGGCATGGATGCCGGCCAAAAGCTGGCTATTCTGTCAGCACTGGCCTTTGGCGTTGCGCCGGATATGGATAATATTTCGGTCACCGGCATTGAGGCGATTACGGCGGCTGATATTGCCTTTGCTGCAGAGTTTGACAGCGTTATCCGTTTGGTGGGGCTGGCCGAGCGCAGCGGTAATGGCGTTTATCACAGTGTTGAACCTGTGCTGGTGAAAAAGGCGCACCCTTTGGCACAAGTGGTCAACGAATTGAATGCGGTAAGCATAAGCGCCGTCCCGCTGGGCGGTGTAATGCTGCAAGGCCCGGGAGCCGGCGGTGGCGCAACGGCATCTGCCGTATTGGCCGATATTTCCGACATTGCATCGGGCTTTGGCCGACCCTTATTCGACAGCACGGTGGCGGCAATGACAGAATCAGCCTCGTCAAATGCACCGGCGCGGGAGTTTTATATTCGCCTCGCACTGGCCGATCAGCCCGGCAGCATGGCCAAAGCGACCCAAATTTTGGCGGAAAACGGCGTTTCTATTGAAGAAGTTGTGCAAAGGTCGTCAGAGGCAGGTGACAGTCATTTGCCTGTGGTTTTTATTACTCATCAAGCAGAAAGTGCTGCATTGGAGACAGCTTTGGCCGCTTTGGAGCAGCAATCAGAAATATGTAATGCGGTGCTGGCTTTGCCGGTATTTGCTGAAGAGGATTAAAAAACAATTATGTCATCAAAAAAAATTGACCGCCAATTAACTTTGGAACTTGCCCGCGTAACCGAGCGCGCAGCGGTTGCCGCCTCAACGCTTATCGGGCGCGGCGACGAAAAAGCAGCCGACCAAGCGGCGGTCGATGCCATGCGCCGCGAGTTAAACACGCTCAATATTGATGGCGAAGTGGTGATTGGGGAAGGCGAACGCGACGAAGCGCCGATGCTTTATATTGGTGAAAAAGTCGGCACCGGCAAAGGCCCGAAAGTGGATATTGCGCTCGACCCGTTGGAAGGCACGACACTTACCGCCAAAGGCATGCCCAATGCGCTGGCCGTGGTGGCGATGGCGCAGGGCGGAAGCCTGCTCAATGCGCCCGATGTCTATATGGAAAAAATCGCTATTGGCGGCGGTTACCCGGCCGGTTTGGTCGATTTGGATGCTGACCCTGCCGATAACGTCAAGGCATTGGCGAAAGCCAAAGGCGTTGACGTTGAGCTGATAAATGTATGCGTGCTTGACCGTCCGCGCCACGCTGAAATTATTGCCAAAGTGCGCGAGGTTGGCGCGCGCGTGACGCTGATTACCGATGGCGATATTGCCGGTGTTATTCATTGCACTGACCCTGCTACCGGTATCGACATGTATATGGGCACGGGTGGTGCGCCGGAGGGCGTATTGGCCGCTGCCGGTCTGCGCTGCACAGGGGGGCAAATGCAGGGCCGACTGGTGACCGGTAGCGAAGACCAAAAAGCGCGTGCCGCCAAAAATGGGCATTACCGATTTTTCCAAAAAATATGAAATGGAAGAAATGGCCAGTGGCGATGTCGTCTTGTCTGTCACCGGCGTAACGGCAGGCTCAATGCTGTCAGGCATTGAAAGGCGCGGTGATGAAGTATGGACAGACACGCTGCTCATGCGCTCATCAACCGGCACTATTCGCTGGATTAAAGCGCGCCACAGCCACATAGATAAATTCAACATTGATGACTGAAGAAACTGACCGCGCTGCTTTGGGTGTCTCCCGATCGGCAGCGGGACAGTTTTGGGTCATGCAGGAAACCGACGATCGGCAGGTTTTGGCCTTGTCGCAACGTTTGGGGTTGCCCGATTTATTATGCCGTATGTTGGCGGCGCGCGGTGTTTCCAGCGAGCAAGCGCCGTCTTATCTCGACCCGAAGCTGCGTGACCTGCTGGTTGACCCGTCATGCCTTGCCGATATGGACAAGGCCTGTGACAGATTGGCGACGGCGATTATTGACGATGAGAAGATTGCCGTGTTCGGCGATTATGATGTCGACGGCGCAACTTCATCGTCCCTGCTTATTCGCTATTGGCGCGCCTGCGGTCGTGAGATGGGTTTTTACATTCCTGACCGCACGGCGGAAGGTTATGGCCCCAATGAAGCGGCTTTTAAAAAACTGTTCGATGAAGGCTACAAGATTTTGGTCACCGTCGATTGTGGCACCATGGCACATGACGTTTTGGCAGCTGCCGAAGCGCGTGGCCAAGAGGTGATTGTCGCTGACCATCACCAAACGGGTGGCGGTCTTCCCAGTTGTTTTGCTCTGATAAATCCGCGCCGCGCTGACGATGAAAGTGGCTTAGGGCATCTGGCGGCGGTTGGTGTGACGTTCATGCTGCTGGTCGGTCTTAATCGCAGTTTGCGCCAAAAGGATTTCTTTGAAGGGCGCAATGAACCTGATTTGACGCATTTTCTCGATCTTGTCGCGCTTGGCACGGTTTGTGACGTTGTGCCGCTTGAGGGTATCAATCGTGCTTTTGTGCGGCAGGGGCTGGCGGTGATGCAGCATGGCCGCAATCTCGGCGTGCAAGCGCTCGGTAAAGTGGCGCGCGCCGAGGGGGTGTGGGGCACGTATCAGCTTGGTTTTCAGCTCGGCCCGCGTGTAAATGCAGGTGGTCGCGTCGGCCAATCGGAAATCGGCACGCGCCTGCTGACCACTGAAAACCCTGATGAAGCGGCGGGTTATGCCGCGCGGCTTGATGATTTCAATAGCCAACGGCGGCTTATCGAAGCCGAAGTGCAGGAAGCGGCGACCCGCAATGTTGAGGCGATACTGGCGCAAGGCAATGCGCTGCCGCCATATATTTTACAGGCCGGTGATGGCTGGCATGCCGGTGTCATCGGCATTGTCGCCGGTCGGCTGAAAGATAAATATCACCGTCCGACTTTCGTCATTGCCTTTGATGAGGACGGGTTGGGCAAAGGCTCGGCGCGTTCCATCAGTTCTGTTGATGTCGGTCGCCTTGTCGCCGGTGCGGTCGATGAGAAGCTGATTGAAGCGGGTGGCGGTCATGCTATGGCGGCGGGGGTGACGCTGCACCGCGAGCAATTGCCCGCATTTGAGGCTTATCTTGGCGAAGCGCTCGGCACAATGGCGCTTGATGCGCCTCGCCGCTTGCGCCTTGATGCTAGCCTGACGCCGCAAGCAGCGACCCGCGAATTATGGGAAACGATGCAGCAAGTGGGCCCGTTTGGTGCGGGTAACCCAGAGCCTCGCTTGGTTTTACCCGCCGTTAAAGTGGTCAATCACGGCATTGTTGGCGATGGCCATGTGCGCTGTGTTTTTTCCGGCGAGGGCGGCGGGCGACTCAAAGCCATGGCTTTTGCATCCGTGCCGGAAGAGGTGCGCCTCTTGCTTCAGACAACCCGCGAGCCGGTTCATATCGCCGGTTATTTGCGCGCCGATGACTGGAACGGGCGGCGCGATGTGCAGTTTATGGTTCATGATGCCGCACCCGCATAAGCAGCTTTTGCAAGGCTTGAAAAGCAAAGCGTTTAAGGATATATCATCACCCAACGAGGCAATGGAGCGCCCTTCGTCTATCGGTTAGGACGCCAGGTTTTCAACCTGGAAAGAGGGGTTCGATTCCCCTAGGGCGTGCCATGCTCGGTGTTTTCCCCATTAACGAGTAGCCAATTGGTAGACGGTTTTGTCGTCTTTCCAATAAGCTTTGATAAATTGGTCGCGCCCAGAGCGGAAGCGGTAATATTTATATTTGGTTGCCGCTTTTTTGTAATAGTCCTGATGATAGTCTTCGGCCGGGTAAAAGCCCTTTGCTTTTGCTACTTCAGTGGTAATCGGACGTTCAAATTTACCGGATTTGTCCAACGCCTCAATCGCCCCTTCAGCCAAGCGTTTTTGCGCTTCGTCAGTGTAGTAAATGGCGCTTGAATAGTGGCGTCCACGGTCGACAAAACTGCCTTTGCCGTCGGTCGGGTCGTGCATGCGCCAAAAAGCGCTCAGTAATTGCTGGTAGCTGACCTTGGTGTCATCATAAGGCACTTTTACCGTTTCTCGATGGGTGGTTCGACCATAGGCGACGTCTTCATATGATGGGTTTGCCTTATTGCCCCCCATAAAACCTGAAATGACATCTCCGACGCCGTCAATTTTTTCAAAATCCGCTTCCGTGCACCAAAAACAGCCACCGGCGAAATAGGCGACTTTTTCCGCTGCTTGGCTCGAAACGGTCATTGCCATAGCCAGCGCAAATGTGACGATAAATTGCTTCATGAGAAGAACCTTTCCTTGCTCCCATTATATAGCAATCGAATGTGGCTATTTTTTGTCTTGTGTTATCTCCGGCACTTGCGGGGGTGTGTCGTCATACAGGGGCACCCAGTCGCGCGCGCGCTGTTTGCCGATGAGCCAGCTTTCATTGTCCATCGCCTCTTTAATCTGCTCGATAGAAACAACGGCGGCAATCGGTGCGCCGAGATTGAGGCGGCTTGGATTGGTGAGATAGAGATGCGCCCATTTTGCCGCTTCAATTTTATCTTCATCGGGGCCAAGCCCGGCGGCGTATAGGGCAATCATGACGGCCTGCGCTTCAAAGTGACCGGCACGGGAGGCTTTGCTTATCCAATCGAGGCCGGATTGAAATTCGGCAATGGCAAACATTTTATCTCTGTCCGGTGCCGAGCCGCCATCTGTATCCATTCCGGCCAGTTGTAAATAACATTCGCCCAGCGCTGTTTGCGCGTCTTCATAACCGAAGCCACGCTTGGCAAGTGGTTTAAGTTTGGCAATCGCTTCTCGGCAATTGCCTTGGTGTTTAAGAATAAACCCGTCCCAATACGGGTTTATGCGCTGATTGCTCTCTGCTCTGCGGCGCTGCACATTTTCCGGCGGCGATTCCGCACGGCTTTGCGCGAGCACCGGCTCGCTCACCAGCACTGTGGTCAAAGCCAGCACAAAAAGTCGCAAGCCTACCAATGGCCGATATTCTCCATAGATGCCCATGGCTCTTTTGCGGGCAATGCGTCACCGGCTTGCAGCAATTCAATCGACACATTGTCGGGAGAGCGCACAAAGGCCATGCGCCCGTCGCGCGGCGGACGATTGATGGTGATGCCGGCGGCGGCCAGTTTTTCGCAGGTCGCATATATATCGTCGACTTGATAAGCGAGATGACCAAAATTGCGCCCCTCATCAACTTCTTTTTCATCCCAATTATGGGTCAGCTCAATTTTTGCTTCGGGTTGTCCGGGCGGGGCAAGGAAAACCAGCGTAAAGCGGCCTTCCTCAACGTCAAATCGTCCAACATTTTCGAGCCCCAAATGGGTGCAAAAAAAGTCCAGCGTCGCATCCAAATCGGTGACGCGGATCATGGTATGAAGATATTTCATGTCAGTCCTCACAAAACAGAAGAGTTATTTTAGCTGAAACTGCACATAAATGTGGTTTTCTTTTTGTTGCTGTTATTAAATGAGCTCATGTTCAAGGAAATAGAATTCAAATCAAAGCGGGTCTATTGCCGTGGCCGTCTTTATGAGCCAAGCGACAATGAAAGTAACGGGGCCGGCGTGGTGTTGGCGCACGGTTTTGTCGGCACTATGGATGCCGGGCTTTTTCCCTATGCTGAAGCTTTTGCCAAAGCCGGTTTTCACGCCTTGGTGTTTGATTATCGCGGTTTCGGCCTGAGCGACGGCGCGCCACGTCAATATGTATCCGTTCCCGGCCAAAGAGCCGATTGGGCGCGCGCCATTCATGAATTGAGAGGCCATGCCAATGTTGATGCGGAGCGCGTCGGCCTTTGGGGGATGTCATTTTCGGGCGGCCATGTCATTCATATGGCGCATAAAGACCCGACCATTCGTGCAGTGGTTGCGCAAGTGCCTTCGATTGACCCTGTCTTGTCGATGAATGTTGGAACCTATGAACGCGGCATGAAAAAGACTTTGAAGATACAAAAACAATTATTGGCCCGCGCCAAGGGCAGAATGTTTTTCAAAAAGCCTGAGATGATGTTGGCGGCGCCGACCAATGATAAAGATGCGGCCGTGCTGGGGGCTAAAGAGGCGCAGATTTACCCTAAATTGGGCGGGCCAAGCTGGCGCAATGAATTACACCCAGATAGCTTTTTGACCGGCAAGCTTGAAGAAAACAATGCCTCGCTTTTGACCGATGATTTGACCGTGCCCATGCTCATCCAAATGGGTGAGGGTGACCGGCTTGTGTCAAATGAAGCAATAGGTAATTTCGCGCGTCGCTGCGGGCCATTGGCCAAGTTGAGCACTTATGATGCTGAGCATTTCACCATGCTTCAAAACAATGCGCTGCGGAAGAAGGCCATGCAAGAAGCCGTCGAGTTTTACAAAGAGCATCTCGTTTTATGAGTGCAACACTGCGTCAATGGGTTGATGAAGCGGAAAGCGTGGTGATTTTCACCGGTGCGGGTATGAGCACGGATAGTGGTATCCCCGATTTTAGAAGTCCCGGCGGTGTTTGGACGCGCATGGCACCCATTATGTTCCAAGATTTTATCGCCAGTGAGGAAAACCGCATTGAAGCATGGCGGCGCAAATTCGCCATGGCTGACGAGCTTGGCACGCCAACGCCCAATGACGGCCATAGGGTGGTCGCGCAATTGGTGGCCGGTGGCAAAGTGTCGGCCGTGATTACGCAGAATATCGATAATCTGCATCAAGATAGCGGTATTGCTGAAGACAAGATTATCGAATTGCACGGCAATGGCTCTTACGCGGTATGCCTCGATTGTGATTTGCGGCATGAGTTGAGCGATATTCGCAGTGCCTTTGAGGGCAATAATATGGCATCTGCACCGGGCTGCCAGAATTGCGGCGGCATGGTCAAAACGGCAACCATTTCCTTCGGCCAATCTATGCCGGAAGATCAAATGAAACGAGCCGAAGCTGCGACATTGAGTTGTGATTTATTTATCGCTATCGGGTCTTCTTTGCAGGTTTTTCCGGCTGCCGGGTTTCCTGTTTTGGCGCGCCATAATGGCGCGCGGCTGGTAATCATCAATCGTGAGCCGACCGAACTTGATGACACGGCTTCTTTGGTCATTAACGAAGAAATAACGCCGACTCTGCAAAATCTCCTAAAGCTGGATAGTTAAAAGAAAAATAGCGATTTTTCCCCGCTTGCTTCTGTGCCGATAAGTTTAAACAGGCACATGGGCAGATTTCTTCTTTTCTGTCGTCGGTTTTGTGCTAGCGTATCTGGGTAAAGCGTAAACCCGAAAAACAAGAACAAGTAGAGGTTTTACAATGTCTTCAGTTGATACCACTGAGGAAGTGGTTGGTGAGGCCGTATCTATTGAGGGTGTCGTTAAGTGGTTCGACCCTGTTAAAGGTTATGGCTTCATCGTGCCTAATGATGGCGGTGTTGATGTCCTGGTGCATCATTCAACTTTGCGGCGCGGCGGTTACGATATTCTCTATCCGCAAGCGCGTATCAAATGCACCATTATTCAGCGGCAGCAAGGTTTTCAGGCTAACAAAATTATCGCAGTCGACAATAGCGAGGCGATTATCCCGACGGGTAATCCGCGCCCGACTGCCATTTTGTCTGACATCACGGATGTGTCTGATTTCAAGCAGGCCGAGGTAAAATGGTTCAACCGTGTGCGCGGCTTCGGTTTCGTTAATGTCGAGCCAAACGGGCAAGATATTTTCGTGCACATGGAAGTGTTGCGCAAAGCGGGGATTGAAGCGCTGGTGCCCGGACAATTCGTGTTGGTTCGTTTTGGAACCGGCCGAAGGGGCTGATGGCCACCGATGTCCGCCGCATTGATAGCGGCATGGCGCTGCAAGGCGGAGAAGACGATATGTATCTGCAAGAGGATGATGAACAACCGCCGCTTGCCGATGATGCGTCACCCGCGGACGAGCACGATAGCGACCAATAATTGCGCCGAAATCCGGTCAAGGCATGCTTGCGCCACGCAGTTGCGTGTGGCAGGTAGAGGCATGACTGCGTCTTCCGATAAATCCTTCGACGATATTGCCGACTTGGATGTGCCCGAGCCGTTTCGGCTCAGCGTGCGCCGTGGGCCGTTCACCACCCATAATGGTCCTTGGTTTCATTGGGCCGAGGAAGTGGACTGGCGGCAGGGCGTGCGCTTGCTGGGACGCCATTGCAACAGTCGTGGCATTGTGCATGGCGGCTTTTTGAGCAGCTTTGCTGATGGGCTGGCAGCCACTGCCGTGTTCCGTGAGGTTAAGCGATCCTCGGTTACCATTAAGCTCAACACCGAGTTTTTAAGGTCGGCCAAAGAAGGGGAATGGCTGCAGGGAACGGCGCATATCAACCGCGCTACGGGCAAAACGGCCTTTGTCGATGCTTATGCATGGACCGGCGAAGGGCGCGATATTCCGATGGATAATCTGGTTTTCAGAAGCGCCGCCGTATTTCGTCTGATGGAAGCACGTTAACCGCCTTATCTTTCTTGAAACTGCGCGATAATTGGTCTAAGCACTCATTCAGTCGGGGCTTGGCGCAGTCTGGTAGCGCACCTGGTTTGGGACCAGGGGGTCGCAAGTTCGAATCTTGCAGCCCCGACCATTATCGGATAGTTGCGTATTTTGTTTGTTGACCGCAGTAAACAGCCATTTTTAGAGAAATCAGGGTTTTATGAAACTTCATTCGAGTGGACTGGAGTGGACAAAAATCGACAAAATCGACACATTTTGTGTTTTATTCGCCCATAAAACACAAAATAAAACACAACCAACAAGCAACCCTTTGTTATTAAATGATAAAAAGGTGGTCGAGCAGTGCAGCCCCGACCATCACTCTCAATTTATTGATTTCAAGCGGTTTGCGGGGTTAACCTGCTTCCATGGCTCTGCTTGCAAAAACACTTATCGGCATTTGTTTTCAACTCGGTCTATTTGCTGCGCTCACCTTTTTGCCGATTGGCACGACTGACTGGCCGGCGGCCACTATCTGGCTGCAGGTTTTTGCTTGCGCGGCTTTTTTATCGGCAGCCTATTTACTCATCGCACGACCGGCAGCCTTGGAAGCGCGCATGCGCGCCGGTAGAGAGGCGCAAGCGCCGGCCGACAGATTGGCACTGGTATTGATGAGTTTGTCTTTGCTGTTGCCAATCCCATTTGCCGCCAAAGATGTTTTCACATGGCAGCTTTTGGCCACGCCGACACCGTTGGTGCAAGCCGTTGGCATGGCGGTTTTCTTGCTTGGCTTTGCTGTCACCTATTTGTCGATGCTGCACAATGAATACGCCGCCCCGACCGTGCATATTCAACAAGAGGCCGGTCACAAGCTGGCCGATAGCGGTGTTTATGCCTTTATGCGCCACCCTATGTATTTGGGGTTTCTATTGTTCACGTCGGGCACAACCTTATGGCTTGGCAGCTATGCGGCGACGCTATTTGCCGTGGTCACGCTGATTGCCAGCACGATTTTCCGCATCGGCATAGAGGAGGCGGCCCTGAGAGAAGATTTGCCGGGTTATGCCGATTACGCCAAACGGGTGAAAACTCGGTTTTTGCCGTTTATTTACTGAGCTTGCGCTTTCAATTCGGCAACAATGTCGGCATGGCGCTGCGGCGATAGCGGATAAAAGTAAATACATGCAACCGAGCTGACGACACCGGCCAGCGGAACGAAAACGATAATCATGCGCAAGCCCGACAATGTCGCCTCGCTTTGCTCGACGCCTGCCTGATAGCCTATAACATCGAGTAGCACGCCGAGAATAAGCGCGCTCAACGCCACGGCCGATTTTTGAGCGAAAGTGGCGAAGCCGAAAACCATTGATTCAACGCGGTGACCGGTTTTCCATTCGCCATATTCCACCGTGTCGGGCAGCATGCCCCAAAAAGTAATGGCAAAGGCACCGGCGCCGAAACTTATGGCGATATAATTCAAAATGACCGCGTTTTGCGTCTCTGCCGGATTGAACAAAAAGGTTATGAGCGCCAGTGAGAGAAAGAAACTGCCGACCATCCAAACAAATCGTTTGGAGGTTTTTAGCGTCACAAATGTCCAAAAAGGAATGACCAAAAGCCCGGTCAAGCCGAAAGCCATAAGGGCAATTTGCGCGCCATTGCGATCGCCCATTTGATATTCGAAAAAATAAATCATGGTTTTGCCGATGACGGTAACGCCGGTGGTCATCAATATGACGGCCGCGAAGACAATCAAAAACGGCGTGTTTTGCTTCAATGAGGCAAATGTTTGTTTCAATGTCGGCCGCAGCTCTTCGGCGTCGCTCTCGGGCGGCTCGCGGCATATGGCAAAGCAAATCCAAAATATTGCGGTTGCCAACAGGCCGGAAATAATGGCCAGAGACATGAAGGCGTCGCTGTCATTTTCGGCGTTTTCCAGCAAGCCACCTGCCAGCGCAACAACCGAGAATGCACCCAAATAGGCAAATAACATGCGCGCACCGGCCATGCCTGCGCGGTCTTCGGAGTTTTGCGTCATTCGTGCCATCAGCGCCGAATAGGGGGTTGAGGCCATGGTGAATAATAAGCGAAAAACCAGTTGCCCGATAAGCGCAACAATGCCCAGCGAAGTCACGGGCATATCATCGGGATGCCAGAGCAGCAGTATATAACCAAGTGCCATGGGGATAGGGACAAAGACGAGATAAGGGCGATAGCGCCCCCAGCGTGTGCGCGTCCGATCGGCCAGATAGCCCATAATCGGGTCGGTGCCGGCGTCCCAAAACGAGCCGATGGCGTAAATAATACCGGCCATTGCATTGGGCAGGCCAAGCACATCTGTGTAGAAGTAAAACAAATACAGGCTGATGCCCTGCCAATACAGGTTGAAGGCAAAATCGCCGCTGCCATAGCCAATTTTTTGCCCCCAACCGAGGCGTTGCGATGTTGTGCTCATTAAAATCTCCCTTTCAAGGCATGCCATAGCTTGCGCGCCCTGCCAAGCGGCAATAGTCTGAGCGAAAGGAGCTCTCATGGCGAAGAAATCACTTACCTTATTGGCTGTGGCCGGAATGGCCTTGATGCTTGCCGGTTGCGATAGGCCGACAGGTCATGAAGAATTATTGGCGCTGGACAGTCATCTCGACACGCCATTAGTGCTCGACCGCGCCGGATTTGATATTAGCCGCCGCCATGGTTGGCAGGCCGACTATGCACAAGTGGATTTGCCGCGCATGAAAGAGGGCGGCTTGGATGGCGGCTTTTGGGTGATTTATACCGCCCAAGGGCCGCTGACCAAAGCCGGATACACCAAAGCGCTGGCGCATGCACGCCAGCGCAATTTGGTCATTGACGAGATGGTCGAGACTTTGGGCGATGATTTTGCCCCCGCCACCACTGCCGATGATGCCGCGCGCATCGCCGCTTCGGGCAAGCGCGTTGTTTATAAAAGCATTGAAAACGCCTATCCGCTCGGCACGGATATTGACATGCTCGATGAATTTTATGCCGCCGGTGTGCGTATGGTCGGGCTGGTGCATTCCAGCAATAATCAATTTGCCGACAGCTCAACCGATAAGGGTGGACAAAAATGGGGTGGTCTGTCCCCGCTCGGACGCCAACTCATTCGGCGCGCCAATGAACTCGGCATGATTGTCGATATGTCTCATGCCCATGATGAAGCGCTGGCGCAGGCCATTGAGATGTCAAAGACGCCGATTATTCTATCGCATTCGGGCGTCGCGCATCTTTATAAGCATCCGCGCAATGTGCCCGATTATCTGCTGAAGAAGTTGGCTAAGTCGGGCGGTGTCATCCAGATAAATTCCCTGTCAGGCTATTTGCGCGATCTTGATGCCAGCCCGAACCGATTGCCCGAATTTATCGGCTTGTATCGCAAATATCAAAATGCACCGGGCGGCATGCGCGAGAACCACGAGGCCTTTATCGCTGACCGCCGCGCTTTGGACAAAAAATATCCGCCCGATTATGCCGAGTTTTCAGATGTCATGAATCACATTTTTTACGCGCTGGACTTGATGGGCCCTGACCATGTCGGCATTGGCCTTGATTGGGATGGCGGCGGCGGCGTTAACGGTTTGCAAGACGTATCTGATCTTCCGAAAATTACTGCCGCTTTGCAAAAGGCATCTATCAGCGCGCAGACCATTGAGAAGATATGGGGCGGTAATATGCTGCGCTTATTGCGGCAGGCGGAGGCGATGAAAGGGCGTTGAGTATCAGTGCTGATTTCGAGGCATTGCAACTGTCGTTTTATCTGCTAGTTTCCCGCCATGCTTAGCAAGATTTTCAAAACCTTTTTGCTTTTAACCGCCGCAGCATTTGCTGCGCCGCATGCATGGGCGCAAGCGTCTGTCTTCAATGCCGATAAGGTAACGTTTTGTTCGGATGGTGAGTTCGATTGGAATAGCGGTCAATCGCTGTATGATTTCGTTATCTTGTCACGCGAAGACGGGCAGTTTCTCATCAGCTATTTGGGTATTCCGCATCCCGGTTTTGAAAAGCGCTTTTTCGACAATGCGTGGATTAAGATGAAAGGCTTGTTTTACGCGCGAAAAGAAGCCGGTGATATTTTTGACAGCCTTGAAATGGAGTATGTTTTATCGCTTGACCTTGAGGGACAACCAAAGCGAGAGGGCAGGCTGTCAATTGACGCGACCGGTCAATATAAGTTCAGCTTGCAGCCGCCGCTCAATATGGAATATGTCACGGCAACCGGCCTGTGCTGGGATTCGTTGAGCCGTGAGCCCGACGCCATTCGTCGTAAGGCCAATCAACGTCGCTAGTGGCTGATATTATTTCCAGCGATTATGCTGCCAAAACCATTCTTCCGGCCGCTCAGTAATCCACTGCTCGAGCAGGTCATAAACTTGTCGCATGGCAATGTCGATGTCTTGCTGCATATTTTCCGTCTTGGGAACATGAATGGCGGGGAAGAAGTGTTGCACGAAATGAATTTTATCGGGGCCGTCTTCGCGCCGCCTGATAACCGTTGGAATGACAGGAATATCAAAACGCCGCGCCAGCTTGATGGAAGCTGAGGGCGCTTTGGTGGCGCGTCCGAAAAAATCAATCGGGTCACCGCGGCCGAGCATTTGGTCAACCAATACGCCGAGCGATGTGTCATTTTTCAACAAATCGATCATCACGCGTGCGCCATCGGAACCTTTGGGAATTTGCACCGGCATAAAGGCGCTTCGTTGGTCGATAATCCATTTTTCCATATAGGGGTTGTTGGCGCGACGGTAGAGCGATCCGGTTTTGCCGGCCAAACGCTGAATGCCAAGCATCATTAATTCCCAATTGGAAAAATGGCCGGAAACAAACATTGCGGGGCCACCATTCGGCAAAGCGGCTTCGACATGTTGCGCGCCCTCTATCTGAACGCGTGTTTCGGCTTCACGGGCAATTTTTTCCATATGCGGAAACTCGCCGACCACACGCCCCAGTTGCAACCAGCACTTATCCAAAATTTGCTTTTGTTCGCCATCAGAAAGATGCGGAAGTGCTTGCTTGAGATTGGCGGCGGCGATATGGCGTTCACGCGCTACTCTGCCAAGAATTCTGCCTAATTGACCGCCCAGCCATGAACCGACGCGCAAGCCGGCCATTTTGTAAATGCTCAAAAGCAGTTTGGCGATTTGCGCCTGAAGGAAATAAATTATGTGCATCAAATTCGTTGAATAACGCGACCCATCGCGTGCCGCAAAATTATGCCCTAATCAATAAACCAAATAAGGGCAGGGTGTCCATGCGTGTATCAACCTTCAGGGCAGCGGCTTCAGAATGATGAATGGGAGCACGCCGATTATCTGACAGCCGACAAAGCCAGAGAGGCTGCCAAATTGGGTGTTGCCGCCGATTGTGCCGAAGCTGAAGGGCGCCGTGCAGGTGATTATCAATCCGCTTGCTATTCGATAGGCGAATTGCACTTGAAATAGCGTGGGCGAAGCGGGTAATAACAGGGTTATGACTGCAAAAATTTACCAACCGGCAAAATCAGCAATGTCTTCGGGCACGGCGCAGTCGCGTTATTGGGTGCTGGAATTTGCCGCCCAAGGGGCGCGCCGCAAAGATACTTATACCGGCTGGAACTCTATTGAAGGCACGGCCAATCAGGTAAGGTTGAAATTTGATACGCTCGAAGAGGCGCAAGCCTATGCGGCGGCGCAAGGGCTGGCGGCGCGGGTCGATAGACCGCATAAGCGCAAACGCTTGGCCAAGTCATATTCGGATAATTTCCGCCATGACCGGGTCGAAAAAATCTAGGCCCCGTAGCTCAACTGGATAGAGCGCGAGACTTCTAATCTTGAGGTTGTAGGTTCAAGTCCTACCGGGGTCGCCAAATGCTAAAAGGTTAATAGCCGCCTCCGCCGCCACCACTATTGCTGCCGCTGCTTCCGCCGCCGCCATAAACGCCGCCGCCACCGCCACCGGCGCTGGAGATGATAATCGCTGCTGCCGCGATGGCCAGATAAGTCGACACATAGCCATATTGGCCATGCTCTTCATCGCCTTTTTTATACATGCCATAATTTGTTGAACAGGCCGACAGCATCAAGGCTGCCGCGATCGAAATGATTTTACGCATAACGCACTCCACTGCTACTGACTATGAAGTGGTGCTGCGCCTAAAAATGTCAAAAAATCAACATGTGACATTTTGGAATGGAGAAAATGCGCTTGATTGTTCCGCCATGCGGTTTGCCCTTGTTGAGTAAACGCGGTAAGACAAGCCGAATAATTGAGTTAGGTGAAACAATGCCGAAACTGAGAAGCAGAACATCGACACACGGGCGCAATATGGCCGGCGCGCGCGGCCTCTGGCGCGCCACCGGTATGGGTGATAGCGATTTCGGTAAGCCGATTGTCGCCGTCGTCAACAGTTTCACGCAATTTGTGCCGGGTCATGTGCATTTGAAAGACTTGGGACAGCTTGTCGCGCGCGAGATTGAAGCGGCCGGCGGTGTTGCCAAAGAGTTCAATACGATTGCCGTTGATGACGGCATTGCGATGGGGCATGACGGCATGCTGTATTCGCTGCCGTCGCGCGAGATTATCGCCGATAGCGTGGAATATATGGCCAATGCCCATTGCGCCGATGCGCTGGTATGCATTTCCAATTGCGACAAGATTACGCCCGGCATGTTGATGGGCGCGTTGCGCCTCAACATTCCTGCCGTGTTTGTGTCCGGCGGGCCGATGGAAGCGGGCAAAGTCGTGTGGGAAGACGAAGAGCGTTCGGTTGACTTGGTCGACGCCATGGTCGCCGCGGCTGATGACAGCTACACAGATGAGCAAGTCGATGTGATTGAACGCTCGGCATGCCCGACATGCGGTTCGTGCTCCGGCATGTTTACCGCCAATTCGATGAATTGCCTGACCGAGGCGATTGGCCTGTCCTTGCCCGGCAATGGCTCAGTGCTCGCAACCCATGCCGACCGCGAGGCGCTTTTCAGGCGCGCCGGTCATTTGGTGGTTGAACTGTGTGAACGCTATTATGAGGGCGAAGACGAAAGCGTTTTGCCGCGTTCTATGGCCAATTTCAAAGGCTTTGAAAACGCCATTGCGCTGGATATTGCGATGGGCGGCTCGACCAATACGGTGTTGCATTTGCTGGCTGCCGCGCATGAGGCGGAGGTTGATTTCACCATGAAGGATATTGACCGCATGTCGCGCAAAGTGCCGGTGCTCAGCAAGGTCGCCCCCGCCGTGCCAAATGTGCATATGGAAGATGTGCACCGCGCCGGCGGTATTATGGGGCTGCTCGGTTCGCTGTCGCGCGCCGGATTGCTGCATGATGACCAGCCGACCGTGCATTCGAAAACCATTGGCGAGGCGATTGCCAAATATGACATTGCCGGCAATGTCGATGCCGATGTGCTGGAGTTTTATCGCGCCGCCCCGGGTGGCGTGCCGACGCAAACGGCATTCAGCCAAAACCGTCGCTTTGATGATGTTGATGATGACCGCAAAAACGGTGTCATTCGCGATGCTGACAGTGCTTTCAGCAAAGATGGTGGTCTTGCCGTGCTGTATGGCAATTTGGCGGAAAACGGCTGCATTGTGAAAACCGCTGCCGTGGCTGAAGAATGCTATGAATTTACCGGCTCGGCACGGGTGTTTGAAAGCCAGGACGCGG
>RFZE01000101.1 GCA_009920875.1 Alphaproteobacteria bacterium
ATCACAAGCCGCCGCAAAGGCAATCGAATTGTCAAAATTGCCGGTCATAGGCTGATAGGCGGCATCGCCGGCATTTTGTTCATCGACCACACCGGCCATGCGTTGCATGGTTTCCATCACTTGCGCCTCGCTGCAAATGCCGTGATGTAGCCAATTGGCAATATGCTGGCTGGAAATGCGCAAAGTGGCGCGGTCTTCCATCAGTCCGACATTGTGAATATCGGGCACTTTGGAACAGCCGACCCCTTGGTCAATCCAGCGCACCACATAACCCAAAATGCCTTGCGCATTATTGTCGAGTTCTTGTTGCACATCTTCCGGCGACCATTGCGGATGGCTTTCCACCGGCATGGCCAAAATCGTATCAAGCGCGGCGCGGTTGCGGCTTTTCAATTTATCTTGCACCGCATCGACATTGACTTGGTGATAATGAATGGCGTGCAAAGTGGCGGCCGTTGGCGAGGGCGCCCAGGCGCAATCGGCCCCGGCCTTGAGCTGGCCGATTTTCTGCTCAATCATATCGGCCATCATATCGGGCATGGCCCACATGCCTTTGCCGATTTGCGCGCGGCCCTGAAAACCGCAGGCCAGACCGATATCGACATTCCAATCTTCATAGGCATTGAGCCAACCGCTGGCCTTCATATCGGCTTTGCGGATCATCGGCCCCATTTCCATTGAGGTGTGAATCTCATCGCCGGTGCGGTCGAGAAAGCCGGTATTGATGAAAATCACCCGCGCTTTGGTGGCGCGGATACATTCTTTCAAATTCACCGTGGTGCGGCGTTCTTCATCCATAATTCCCATTTTAAGACATAGGGGGGCAAGGCCCAGCGCCTCTTCAACCGCGCCGAACAGCGTATCGGCAAAGGCCACTTCTTCGGGCCCGTGCATTTTCGGCTTCACAATATAGACCGAGCCGGTTTTGGAGTTTTTCGCCGCCGCATCGGTTTTGGCAAAATCATGCTGTGCCAAAAGCCCGGTCATCAGCGCATCCATAATGCCTTCAGGAATCTCGTCCCCGCGATCGTCCAAAATAGCCGGATTGGTCATTAGATGGCCGACATTGCGCACCAGCATGAGCGACAGGCCGGGCAAAGTCAGCGAGCTGCCATCAGGGGCGGTATAGTCGCGATTGGCGGCCAAAGCGCGGGTCATTGTTTTGCCGCCTTTTTCCATCGTCACCGCCAAATCGCGGCGCATCAGGCCAAGCAGATTGCGATAGGCTTCGACCTTATCTTCGCCGTCCACCGCGGCCACGGAATCCTCGCAATCCATAATCGTGGTGACCGCGCTTTCGAGGAAAATATCGGCGACATGAGCGGCATCATCGGCGCCGATATTATGCGTCGCATCAATCCAAATTTCGGCGTGCAAATCATTGTTTTTCAGCAATATGGCTTGCGGTGCATCTGCTGCGCCGCGATAGCCGACAAATTTTTCCGCCTCGGCCAGCGTCGCTATGGTGTCGCCGGTTTCGGCAACCAATGCCGCCTCAACCACCCGATAGGCCGTAACATCTGCATGTTTGGCACCATTGAGCGGTGCAATTTCGTCGAGCAGGGCTTTGGCGCGGGCAATCACTTCGCCGCCGCGCACCGGATTATAAGCGCCGGCGGGCGATAAATCGCCCGATTGGTCAATCGCATCAGTGCCGTAAAAAGCATCATATAAAGAGCCCCAACGCGCATTGGCGGCATTGACGGCAAAACGGGCATTTTTAATCGGCACGACCAATTGCGGGCCGGCAATTTTGGCGATTTCATCGTCAACATTGGCCGTCTCAATGGTGAAATCGTCGCCTTCCGGCACCAAATAACCAATCTCGTTCAAAAACGCCTTATATTCGGCTACATCATGCGGCTGGCCCTGGCGCGCCTTATGCCAATCATCGATTTGCGCCTGTAAATCTTCGCGCTTTTGCAAAAGTGCCTTATTGGTGTCGCGATGGGCGTTCAATACATCGGCACAGGCTTGCCAAAAAGCCTCAGCCGATAAGTGCAATCCATGCACCGCCTCATTGGCAACAAAATCGGCCAGTTCTTTATCAATTTGCAATCCGGCATGGCTTACCCGTTCGGTCATATATTGCTCCACAATCAAAGTTTCTGAAATTTATTGCAAATTATAGTCTTTTGTGGCGCGGCTCAATGTTTCAGTGCATAAAGAGCACAATAAAGTTGGCCAGGGGTTGATTATGTCGTCAAAGAAAGACAGTCGCGCTTTGCGTTTTTATTCTGATGTTTTGGGTCTGGAGCATTTGCATTACGGGCTATGGGAGCGCGATGAGGAATTGACCTTGGCCAATTTGAAAGCAGCGCAGACACGCTACCAGCAAGCGATTATCGACCTTTTGCCGCCACCGCCGGCGCGTATTTTGGATGTCGGCTGTGGCACGGGCGAATTGTCAAAAGCGCTGAAATCAATCGGCTATGAGGTAGAGGGCTTGTCGCCTGACGTCAATCATATCGACAGTTATGCCGCGAAAGTCGGACAACCGTTTCATCATTGCGTTTTTGAAGATTTTGAACCGCAGCAGCCCTTTGACGTCGTGATTATGAGCGAATCTTGCCAATATATTAAGCTCGACAAGCTGTTTCCGATGCTCACTGCGACGATGAAAAAAGACGCTGTGTGGGTCGTTGTTGACTATTTTGTCAAAGACGGGGTCAGCGGTGTGATGGCCAAAAGCGGCCATACATACACCATGTTCCATCGTGCCGTGGCGCGCAGCCAAATGACCATGGATTATGACCGCGACATTACCGAGGCGGTTTTGCCGACTTTGGATTTCGCCGCCAATTTGGTGGCGCGCGGCGAACTGGCTTTGTCCATGCTCAAACAGCGCATTGACCAGCGCAGCTTTATTTTGTCGAAAATCGTTAATCTGATTTTATGGCTGGCGCGCAAGGAACTGAGCAAGCTCGAACAAAGCCGTATTTTAATCGACAGCGCCGCTTTTAAAGAGGCCAAAACCTATCGTTTGATGCGCTTTATCCGCGCTTAGGTGTTTTACCCAGCGCGCGCTTGCGCAGCTCCGTCAAATAATGTCTGGGCTTTTGTTGCATACGATTTTCGTGCCAGTCGTTATTTGTTTCATTCCTCTGCTTGTCAAGAATACACCCAGTTGAACTGCTTGAAAGGCCGGCACAAGCAGTTTGAATATTGAACAACTCTTAGTGGACGTCGGTCAAAAATGAAAATTTGTCACAAAAACTTAATGACAGATTGTCGCATGCCATGCCATTCTCGATTATCGAGCCAAAAAGTTTCAATCAGAGGGGGAAACCATGACAGAACTTGATATTCTAAATCTTCAATCAGGAAGTATTCAGTCCACAGGGTTGTATTTTGTTGGGCTGTCTTTTTCAATTTGGGTAGCTATGCGGGTTTCATCCGTTGTTAGCCAACGTGCTGCGGATAATGTTGTGATGAAAGCCATCGCTTCGATCTACGGTATTGGAGTAGTTTACTATTTCAATATGACCCTGTCTTTTTATGCTTACAATATGGAGCTAACAGGACATCGGTTGGCAACGCTTAAAGCCAGCGGTGGAGAAGTTTCGGCCGCAAGTATGGATTTTATTTCGAACGTTGGTGCCAGTACGACACCGCCAACTTTCTCATTGGTGCCAAGTGATCCAGTTGCCTACCCATTGCTCATCGCGATTTTAGCTATCATTTTGCTGCCGCTTTGGGGCCCTCAAGACGACGCTTAGAGCATTTTATTGTTTCCGAGTTGGGGCGGCCGCGGCACATTTGCGGTCGCCCTTTTTCTTTTTAGGACTCGGTGAAACGAAGAGAAATGGCGGACAGAGAGGGATTCGAACCCTCGAGACGTGATAAACGCCTACACGCTTTCCAAGCGTGCGCCTTCAGCCACTCGGCCACCTGTCCTAGACCGTCTAGTTAGCGGGAATAGATGACAGTTTCAAGCCAAGCTTGTTTCTTGACCCATACGCCTCATGTGCCTAGCCTTTTCGATAGGGAGCTCATAATGCGAATCAGACAAATTGTTTTTGCCGCCGACGCCTTAGAGCCGACACTTAACCGCCTGGGCGCCGTGTTGAACGGGCCGGTTGTGTTTCGTGACCCCGGCGTGGCGCATTTCGGTCTCGAAAACGGCTTGTTGGTTTCTGGCGGCAATTTCATCGAAGTGGTCAGCCCCTTGCCGAATGAGACTGACACTGCGGCAGGGCGGCATTTAGCGAGGCGCGGCGACAGTTTCTACATGCTGATTTTCCAATGCGATGATGCGCGCCCGCATATTGAACGGCTGACTGAAAAAGGCCTGCGGTCGGTGTGGAACCATGATGCAGGCGGGCTGGTGGCAACGCATTTTCACCCGCGCGATTTCGGCGCGGCCATTGTCTCTATCGATTCCATGCCGTCGGATGCAGGCGATGAGGCATGGCATAGCCCCGATGCCCATTGGTTTTGGGCGCGCTGGCCGGACATTGATAAACCCAAGGCAGAAGAGACCGCTGCCGGCGCGGTGGCGGCGCTTGAGTTACGCGCGCCTGATGCGGCTGCGCTTGCGCAACACTGGGCGGAGAATTTGCAGCGCCCGCTTGACGGCCATCGCGTCTTGTTTGACGGCGCTTATATTGAGTTTGTCGAAGAAGCGGGTTGCGTCCCTTATATTGCCGCCGTCACTTTGCGGGCCGGACAAGACAGTCCCGCCGCGCTTTTGGCGCGCGCCGAACAGGCTGGTTTGGATGTGAACGATGAGGCGTTCACCTTGTGCGGCGTGACATGGCGGTTTGAGCGGTTTGCGGGTTAATCATCCATCTTCAAGGCTTGAATGAACGCATCTTGCGGAATATCAACCTTGCCGAACTGCCGCATTTTCTTTTTGCCCTCTTTTTGTTTGTCGAGCAATTTGCGTTTGCGCGTGGCGTCGCCGCCATAGCATTTCGCCGTCACGTCTTTTCTGAGCGCGGCAATGGTTTCGCGGGCAATCACCTTGCCGCCCAGCGCCGCTTGAATGGGAATTTTGAAAAGATGGCGCGGGATGAGACCTTTGAGCCGTTCGCACATGGCGCGACCGCGGGCTTCCGCATTGTCGCGGTGGACAATGGTCGACAGCGCATCGACCGGCTCGCCATTGACCAGAATCGCCATTTTGACCAGATCGCCGGTGCGGTAATCGGCCATTTGATAATCGAAACTGGCATAGCCGCGCGTCACGCTTTTCAAACGGTCGTAAAAATCAAACACCACTTCGTTCAAGGGCAGTTCATATTCCAACATGGCGCGGCTGCCCGCATAAGACAGGTTAATCTGCCGCCCACGACGGTCTTCGCACAATTTCAGCACCGCGCCCATATAGTCATCGGGCACCAATATGGAGGCGCGAATCCACGGCTCGTCAATATGGTCAATCTTCACCACATCCGGCATATCGGCCGGATTATGCAGCTCTTCCATCGACCCGTCATTCATATGCAGCTGATAGACCACGCTCGGCGCCGTG
>RFZE01000102.1 GCA_009920875.1 Alphaproteobacteria bacterium
CTCCAGCGAGCTTGCTTCGGCAAGACAGCCAATCATTAAAGAGCCGGGAAACGGCCAGGGCTGCGTGCCGAGATAGGTGACATGATTAATCTCAAGGCCTGCTTCTTCCTGCAATTCGCGCGCCACTGCTTCTTCAATGGTTTCGCCCGGTTCCATAAACCCGGCCAAGGCGCTCAACATGCCCTCGGGCCAACCGCGCTGGCGCCCCAATAAGCAATGCTCGCCATAAGTGGCCAGCATAATCACCACCGGATCGGTGCGCGGAAAATGCTCGGCCCCGCAATTGCCGCATTGGCGCTTATAGCCGCCTTCCAACATTTGCGTGGGACTGCCGCATTGGGCGCAAAAACCGTGCCGCAAATGCCAATCCAACATGCCTTTGGCTTGCGCCAAAATCGCCAATTCAGTGCGCGCCATATCGCCGGCTGCCGCCAAGGCACGCAAATCTTCAAATTGCCCCATGCCTTTGAACGGGCCGAATTCTTCGGGGCTGCTCATATGGCTGATATCGGCGGCAAAAAGCGGTTTGCCGCGGCGATTAAGCCCTAAAAAAACCACCGCCATATCATCGCGCCACGCCTCGCCAAAAGCCGCTTTCGGCAAATAGCCGACATCGCGCCCGTCGCCCGCTTGCAGTTCCGGCAATACCAAAGGCTGCAAATTCCACAATGGCACAATCAGCGCGGCATCTGATGCCAATTGTGCAGCTAGCCAATCGGCATTGCCGCGTTGATGACCGGCACGGTCGAGCGGATTATTGGCAAACATGATGGGGTTTTCCGGCAGCGCCATAAACTCTCTCCTGTCAAATAGCGGGCACAGTGCCATTGCAATCTATCCCCGTCAATCATCGCCCAACATGTGGCAAAAAAGCTGTATCGGCGGCTTGCCTCTGCTATAAGGAAGGGGAGAGATTGGCGGCAGACGCATCCCTCGCCAACCGGGTCAGGTCCGGAAGGAAGCAGCCCTAACGAGTTCGGTGCGGGTTGCCTGTCCAGTCTCTCACCTCTCATGCCGCGGACCGAACCATTGGGGTCCCGAGGCGGCAATGATGATTGATACGGGCAGCTTTGGGGCACAAATGACAGAACAAACAGAAAATAATACTGCTCCCGAGCCGACCGAAGAACATGTCGATTCCGAACTGCAAGATGAGGGCGCGCAAGCGCCGGAGTTTACCGCCGATGCGCCGGGGTTCGATATGCTGGCCGATGCCGATGCCGATAATGAAGTCGAAAATGACGCCGCGCCAATAAGTGGCGATGACGGCAGCTATAAGGTGCTGGCGCGCAAATATCGACCGCGCAATTTTGACGATCTCATTGGCCAAGAAGCCATGGTGCAAACCCTGACCAATGCGTTTGACAGTGGCCGTATCGCGCATGGCTTTATGTTGACCGGCGTGCGCGGGGTCGGCAAAACCACCACGGCGCGCATTTTGGCGCGCGCGCTGAATTATCAAACCGAAGCGATTAATGCGCCGAGCATGGCATTGCAAGAAGATGGCGCGCATTGTGAAGCCATTATGGATGGCAGCCATGTCGATGTCATTGAAATGGACGCCGCCTCGCGCACCGGCATTGGCGATATTCGCGAAATTATCGACAATGTGCGCTACACGCCGAGCGCCGCGCGTTTCAAAGTCTATATTATTGACGAAGTGCATATGCTGTCGAAAGCCGCCTTCAACGGATTGCTGAAAACGCTGGAAGAACCGCCGGCGCATGTGAAATTCATTTTTGCGACGACGGAAATTCGCCAAGTGCCGGTCACCGTATTGTCGCGCTGCCAGCGTTTTGATTTGCGGCGCCTGACATTGGACGATACGCAAACCCTTTTGAACCGCACCTGCAAGGCTGAAAATGTCAGCCTGCCGGAAGAAGCGTTAAAGCTGATTGCGCGCGCCGCTGACGGTTCGGCGCGCGATGCGCTGTCTTTGCTGGATCGCGCCTTGGCGCATATTGACCCGGCCGGCGATGGCGCGGTCGACGAGGCGACCATGCGCGCGCTTTTGGGGCTGGCCGATCGCGGACGCATTTTCGATCTGTTTGATTTGGTGATGGCCGGTTCGGTGAGCGCGGCTTTGGACGAGTTTGAAGCGCAATATGTGATGGGCGCTGACCCGACGGTTATTCTGGCCGATATGGCCGAACTGACGCATTGGCTGACACGGCTGAAATTCGTGCCGGCCGCGCAAGAAGATATTGCTTTTTCGGCGCAATTGCGCAGTCGCGGCGTGGAAGCGGCAGAAAAATTATCGACCCGCATTTTGTCGCGGGTTTGGCAGGTTTTGCTGGCCGGCACGGATGAAGCGGCGCGTGCCGCCAATGCGCGTGCAGCGGCGGAGATGGTGCTTATTCGATTGGCCCATCTGGCCGATATGCCGTCGCCCGAAGAGCTCATCAAACAATATGACAGCGCGCCATCTGCCGCCCCTCCGTCAGCGCCGCCAAGCAGTGCGGCAGTGACGGGCGATAGATCGCCGGTGTCACATGATGGCGCCGCCGCGCCGCGTGCGGCCATTGCGCCCGAAGCGGCACAAGAAACGGCCCAAGAAATGGCCCAAGAAATGGCAAGGCATAGCGCGCCGGTATTGCAAAATTTTCAGGCCGTTGTCGCTTTGGCGGCAGACAAGCGCGATATTGGCTTGAAGCATGCGCTTGAAAACGGTGTGCATTTGGTGGCGTTTGAAAGCGCGGCAGGCACGCGCGCCGGACGCATCGAATTGCGCTTGGCCGAGGGGCAAGACAATATTGCGCAAGATTTGACACGCAAATTGCGTGAGTGGACGGGGCAAAATTGGGTCGTGTCGCTGTCGCAAGAAGGCGGCGCGGCAACGCTCGGTTCGGTGAAACAAAGTGCCGCCGACCGCCGCGAAGAAGCGGCATTAAAAGACCCGTTTGTGCAAGCGGCCTTATCGGCTTTCCCGAAAGCCGAGATTGTTTCCATCAGTGATTTTGAAGCCGCACTGCCGGTCGATGATGGCGAGACCCCTGATATGGACGGCGATTAGGCGCGCTATTCATGGCCGGGGCGGAAATTGAAAATTTGGTGAAATTGCTGGCGCGTTTGCCGGGGCTGGGGCCGCGTTCAGCGCGGCGCGCCGTCTTGCAAATGATGCGCCGCCGCGAAACCCTGCTCGACCCGCTCAGCGAGGCATTGATGGTGGCGCGCGATAAAATCGTCAGCTGCACCATTTGCGGCAATATTGATACGCTGTCGCCCTGCACCATATGCGCCGATAGCCGCCGCGATGTTTCGGTTTTATGCGTGGTTGAAGATGTCGGCGATTTATGGGCGCTGGAGCGCGCGCAAGCGGTCAAAGGGCGCTATCATGTTTTGGGCGGCACTTTATCGGCGCTCGACGGCATCGGCCCTGATGATTTGAATTTGGGCGGGCTGAAACAACGCTGCGCCGATGATGCTGTCAGTGAAATCATTCTCGCCACCAATGCGACGGTGGAAGGGCAAACCACGGCCCATGTCATTACCGATATGTTATCCGATTTGGATGTTACCATTACGCGGCTGGCGCATGGCGTGCCGGTCGGCGGCGAATTGGACTATCTCGATGACGGCACTTTATTGGCTGCCATGAAGTCGAGACGGTGAAGGCGCGCTGATAGGCGGCGTCAGCCCTTATTGTCCAGTAAATCACTGCCGCTTTCGGCTTCTACCTCCAGCGAGGTGATTTTTTCACCGCGCGAACCGATTTTGCGGCTGGAGGTTTCAATTTGCTCAATATCCTTATTGGCTTGGTCAAAATGGCCGCGCAATTTGCCGATGCGCTCATCCAGTCGCGTCACATCGAGCAACAGGCTTTCCACTTCCTTTTGAATGAGCCCGGCCTGTTGGCGCATTTTGACGTCGCGCATAATGGCGCGCACCGTATTGAGCGTCAGCGACATGGTATTGGGCGATACCGGATAGACGCGCAAAGCGCGGCATTTTTCAACCATATCGGGCACGCGCAAATGCAATTCGGAAAATATGCTTTCGGACGGCAAAAACATCAGCGCCGCATCGGCCGTCTCGCCGGGAATAATATATTTTGCGGCAATATCTTGCGCATGTTTCAGCGTGTCGCTTTTCATTTGTGTCAATGCGGCGCGTGTTTCTGCCTCATCTTCGGCGGCGCGCAATTTCTGATAGGCCTCGAGCGGAAATTTACTGTCAACGACAACAGGGCCGGGCGGATTGGGCAATCTGATGAGACAGTCGGCGCGTTTGCCATTTGATAATGTGTGTTGAAAATCATAGGCGCTGTCGGGTAGGCCATCGACGACAATGTCATTGAGTTGGCTTTCACCAAAAGCGCCACGCGCCTGCTTGTTGTCAAGAATGTGCTGCAATTCGACAACTTGGCTCGACAGGGCGGTAATTTCTTGCTGTGCCTTGTCAATCAAAGACAGTCGCTCGCCCAAATCACCCAAAGATTTGGCGGTTTTTTCTCGGCTTTCTGTCAGATTATCGGCCATGTTTTTGCTCACCTGGCCCAATTGCTCGGTCATGGTGCGCGCCAATTCGCCCTGTGTGCGTTGCTGGTTTTCGGCCAAAGCACCGAGCCGGCCGGCCAGCTGGTTTTGCTCATTGCGCATGGCATCTATCAAAGCCAGCATTTGCGCTTGGTCACCGCCATTACTGCGCCTGCCGCGCAGCATAAAAGCAAGGCCGAGCCCCACGGCCAAGCCGACACAAAGCGCGAAAATAATGAGTAATACATCCATGCCGCGCATAGTGCGCCGATTCGGCCAACTTGACGCTGGCGCTTGCAAGGCTTAATTCAAAGTGATGAGCGTAAGAGAGATTATTGAAGTTCCGAACCCGCTGCTGAAAACCATTTCCGCGCCGGTGGCCGAAGTGCGTGACGATACGCGCGCGCTGATGGATGACATGCTCGAGACCATGTATGACGCCAATGGCATTGGCCTTGCCGCCATTCAAATCGGCGTGGCGCAGCGCATTATCGTGATGGATATTTCGCAATCCTATAGCGAAGATGAAGCGGCTGATGAGGGTTTGGAAGACGATGAAGAGGCAGCGGAAGCCAAGCGTTTGCGCGATTTGCTGAAAGACGAAAAACCGCGCTTTTTCGTCAATCCGGAAATTATCTGGACGGCTGATGAGACGCGCAATTATCAAGAGGGCTGTCTTTCCGTGCCCGGTTTTTATGATGATGTGGCGCGCCCTGCCCAATGCAAGGTCAAATTTCTCGACTATGACGGACAGCCTCAAGAAATTGACTGTGACGGGCTTTTGGCGACCTGCATTCAGCACGAAATGGACCATTTGAACGGCATTGTTTTTCTCGATCATTTGTCGCGACTGAAACGTCAAATGGCGCTGAAAAAACTCAAAAAAGCGACGCAAGGCGCAAGCGTTTGAGGGCGTGCCCATGAGCCGCAAAATAATCTTTATGGGCACCCCCGATTTTGCCGTGCCGGCCTTTGAGGCGGTGCGC
>RFZE01000103.1 GCA_009920875.1 Alphaproteobacteria bacterium
CGTGCCGGTCATCACCGGCAAGTGACGAAAGCGGCGCTCGGTCATGATTTCCATAGCTTGTTCAACCGATGTGGTCGGTAAAATGCTTTGCGGGCGGTCGGTCATATGCTGGCCCACAGCATCGTCCAAAATATGCGTGCCATTGCGGGCCAAAGCGCGCATCACGTCGCGCTCAGTGAAAATGCCCGAGCAATCTTCGCCCTGCCCCGTCACCACCAGCGCGCCGATTTGCCGTTTATCCATAATGCGCACCGCCTCAGCCACCTGATGTGTCGCATCAATGGCCACAACCTCGGCACCTTTATTTTTCAAAATGGCTTGTATTGTCATTGGCCTATCCTTTCGCCCTTAGCATGCGGCAGGATGACGCAGTTTGCAAGTCATCGAGTTGAAATGGCTGTTATTTGCGGTTTTTCCATTCGCCATAATCGACATGGCCGGGCCCGCCTGAGGCCGAAAGCGGCGGCTTTTCAAGCAGACCGATAAGCAAAAGACCGGCCAGAAAGCCGCCCAAATGGGCCACCCAAGCGATGTTGACCGCCGCCCCGCCCGGGTCCGCCATGCCATAGGGGCCAAGCAGACCGAAAACCAGATTCATTATCAGCCAAATGGCAATGAACAGCATTACCGGTCGGCGGCGCGGCACTTCGCTCAAGCGCAGCAAGCGTCGCCCCGGCTGTTGCGCATTGGGATCAAGCCAGCGCACATCGGAAAAGGCAAAACGCGAGGCCGCCCCCATCAAACCGGCGACACCGCCCGATGCGCCGATAATGGGAATGAGATAGCCGCTCACATCAGAGACAAAAATCTGTCCGAAGCCGCCAAACATCACGCAGACCATAAACAGAAAGATGAATTTGCGCGGGCCCAGCCGTTTGGCCACCGGCGCCCCGAAAGCGAGCAGCCAGACACTGTTCAAAATCACATGCGTCCAACTGCCATGCAGCAATGAATGGCTGAACAGATTGACTACGCCCTGCACCCAGCCACCCGGCAAACCGCCCAAACCTTCGGCAAAAAATCGCGCCGGAAAAAGCCCCAGCGCGACAATCAATTCGACGCGCATGGCGCTCCCGCCAAACTCGGATAAAAGATGAAAGCCGAGTAAGACAGCCAGCAAAATCAACACGACCGGCGGGGCGCGCAATATGGGCTGCTTTTCGCTCTGTTCTTCTTTCTCCACCTAGCTCGCCGCCTTCAGCGCCGCTTCGACCAGCTCAAAACGGTCATTGCCGAAATACATATCGGTTTCATTGACAAACATGGTCGGCGAGCCGAAACCGCCGCGTTCGATAAGCTCTTGCGTGTTGTCGCGCAATCGCGCTTTCACCGCATCGGTTTGCATCGCGTCCAATACGGCCGCACCATCCATGCCCACTTCAGCGCATAGGGCGGCAATCTCTTCCGGCTGGCTGATGTCTCTCAAGTCGCCCCAATAGGCCTGAAACGCCGCTTTGGAAAAAGCCACCAACTTGCCTTCATCTTGCGCCAAAAGTGCAACCCGCATAATGCCCGCAGCAGGCAGCGGAAACACCGGTGGCTGGCCTATCTCAACATTGCAAAACCTGGCCCAATCGCGCAAATCTTTAACGTAATAACGCCCCTTTACCGGATGCGGATTGGAGCGCGCCTCATAGACGGTTTCATTGACCGCGTTAAACACGCCGCCGACCAATATCGGCTTGAAATCAATTTCGACACCGCAGCGTTCAGCCACGGCTTCGACCCGCGAAAAAGCGAGATAGGTCCAGGGCGACGAAATATCGAAGAAAAATTCGAATTTGGCCATTTATGCGCTCACTTGCTGCGCCGGCAGAAAGCTCCGCCCACGAATATGGTCGGAGATTTTCTCAGCCATCATAATGGTCGGCGCATTTGTGTTGCCGCTGATCAGCGTGGGCATGAGCGAGGCATCGACCACGCGCAGGCCTTCAACCCCGTGCACTTGGCCGTGCTCATTGGTCACCGCCATGTCATCGCTGCCCATTTTGCAGGTGCCGACAGGGTGATAAAGCGTTTCGCCCGTGGCGCGTATCCAGGCATCAAGCTCGCCATCATTATCGACATTTACGTCAGATGACGGCTTCATCTGCTCGCCGCGATAAGGGTCAAAGGCTTTTTGCAAGAAAATATCGCGCGTCTTGCGGAAGCCGTTGCGAATATCGACAACATCTTGCTCAGCCGACAAATAATTCGGGTAAATCGCCGGCGGGTCATCAGGGCTCGCCGTTTTTAACGTCAAATGGCCGCGACTTTCAGGGCGGCAGCCATAAACGATTGACGAAAAGCCGTGCGCGGTCGGAATGTCTGCGCGCCCATGCACATCCGGCACGGCAACCGAGACATAGTGAATTTGCATATCGCACACCGCTTTATCGTTACTCGACTTAAAAAACGCCCCTGCCGCTGTCGGTGGAAAAGAAGCATCGCCCTTGCCGAAGAACAAATATTGCATACCGGCCAATTGCGTGCGCCACCACAAGGCAGAACGATGCAAGGTGACCGGTTGGGTGCATGCAAACTGGCTGACCACACCAAGATGGTCCTGTAGATTCCGCCCGACACCGGCCAGCTCATGCACCACTTCCAACCCATGCGGCTTGATTTCACCGGCTGGACCGACACCGCTGCGCAGAAGAATTTGCGGCGAATTGATTGCCCCGGCTGACAAGATAACCTCCCGATTGGCGCGCACGGTGAAACTTTTGCCTTTTTTGCTAAACCGCACACCAACGGCTTTTTTTCCTTCAAACTCGACGCGGTCGACCGTCACATCGGTTTCCGTATGCAGATTTTTGCGCGTCAGAGCCGGATGCAGATAACCGCGCGCGGCGCTGCATCGCTTGGAGCCGCGAATTGTATGCTCATAGCGCGACACGCCCTCTTGGCTTTTGCCGTTGAAGTCTTTGGTGAAGGGGATACCTGCTTGCTGACCGGCCTCGACAAAAACGTCGAGCAATTCATCATTTTCGCGATTGGATTTTTGCACGCTGAGCGGGCCACCCGTGCCGTGATAATCTTCATCGCCATCGCCGGAAAAATCTTCCGCCCGCTTGAAATAGGGCAACACGCTCTCATAAGACCAGCCCTGATTACCAAGCTGGCTCCAATGGTCATAGTCATAAGCATTGCCGCGAATATAAACCATTGCATTAATCGACGATGAGCCGCCCCAGCCGCGCCCACGCGGCCAATACATTTGCCGCCCGCCGAGATTGGGTTCGGCTTCGGTCTCAAAACCGTAATTCTGATCATTGCGCTCGGGCACTAATTGCGAATATCCGGCCGGCATATGAATAAACAGGTTTTTGTCTTTGCCACCGGCTTCCAGAAGCATGACCGAATTGTTTTCATCTTCCCAATGAGGCAATTTTTGCCGATTTTCGCGCCATTCAATATGGTTGCACCAATGCCGATAAGCGAATTATCGCCCACCGTGCAGCCATGCAGCATGGCCTGATGGCCGATTGTCACATTTTTGCCAAGCGTCAGCGGAAACCCGATATCGGTATGCATGACCGAGCCATCTTGCACATTGGAGTTTACGCCAATGGTAATCGGCTCATTATCACCGCGCAGCACGGCACCGAACCAGACACTGGCATTTTCTTCGAGAATAATCGCACCCATAATTTGCGCATCAGGGGCAACCCAATAATTGCCGCTTTCGGGAAATGTCGGTGTGCGCTCACCCAAAGCGTAGATGGTCATGCATGCCTCCCATAGATGCTGTTATCAATCGCTGTTTTCATGGTAAACACAGATTACGAACTGCGAAAGAGGAAACCATGATAAAGCGCTTATTGTCGCGGGCCGTGCCGGAAGAAGAGTGGCCGGTATGGGCATTGCCGTCGGTCATTTTTGCCGGCTTCTTGCTCAGCGGTGTTTTGTTTTATCTGTTTTACTTCGGCCCCGGCATTCGTGACTTGCAGGGCCTGGCCTATGCGCCGACCGATGATGAAGGGCGTGTGCGCTTGGAGATTGGCGGCACATTGTTTTCCGTGCCGGCGCATTATACGCGCAATGGCCGCACCCGCCGCAGCGGCCAGCTTGACCATGCCAGCCTGCATGTTTTGCTGCCCGAGTTCAGCCCGTGGCGCGAAGACCGCGCCGAAGCGTTTCTCGATACCGGCATATTGTCGAAATTGCTGACCATTAATATTCGCGCAACGGCCAGCGAAATGCCTGAAGAACGTATCTTCAATGCCATTTACCGCCCCTATATTAACGGGTCGGGCGAAGTGACCGGTGAGGGACTGCAGAGCTTCGCTTTTCGTTCAGACTCGCCCTATGGCAAAAAACAGATTTTCCGCGGGTTGAAAACCGGCAGTGCCGCCGGGCGACAACGTCCGCCCCTATTTATTTGCGATATTGTGAAACATGAAAACCCGACTTGCGAGAGCCGCTTCAATCTCGGCACCACGGCGCAAGTCAGCTATGTGTTTAAACGTGTGCATTTGGCGCAATGGGAAGCCATTGACCGCGATGTGCGTGAAATGATCCGCAATTTCCGTGCCGCAGCGCGGCGACAAAACTGACTACAGCGTCGGCAGGTCGAACTCCAATATCGCCATATTGAAGGAATAGGAAATATCGCCTTCATCATCATCGCGGAACATGGTGCCGATAAACTCGTCTTCGAGAAAAACCTCAACCATATCATCCTTGGCACCCCGCTTGAGGGTCAGCATGTCATTTTGAAATTTCAAGCGCAAATAGGTTTGCACGCGGATTATCTCATCATTATTCATCACCGAATCCTTCTGGACAAATCGCCGCCAGGCTAGTGCGCTGTGAAGCCCCCGTCAACAACCAGTTCCGCGCCATTCATCCACGCAATAAAGCCTATCGTGACAATCCGCTCCAGAAAAGTGCTCGTTTTCCCATACTTTCCCATTTGCGCGATAATTTTAAGTGCGCCGAGATGCGCGTCCGGCACGACGGCGGCGAGCACGAGGGGCGGCTCTGCAACGTCGTCGTCGCGAACGGGCAGTTCTTCGGCGGCGGACTGAAGGTCGCGCCGCGGGCGCTGCCCGACGACGGGCGGCTGGACGTCCAGGCGTGGGGAGGCACGCCGACCGACGTCGTCCGTGCCGCCCGGCTGCTCAGGGACGGCTCGCACCTCCAGCGCCCCGACGTCCGGGCGTGGTCCAGCGGTAGCGTCACGATCGAGACCGAGACCCCGGTCCGGGTCGAGGCCGACGGCGAGCCCCTCGGCCGGACGCCCGTCACCTGCACCGCGCTCCGAGGCGCGGTCCGGCTGAAGGTCTGACGCATGGAC
>RFZE01000104.1 GCA_009920875.1 Alphaproteobacteria bacterium
CGTCGATGAAGAGCCGACAATCTTGCAAGGCGATTTCGACTTCACCCGCTCCGTGCTGATTGAATTTCCGTCCGCCGAACAGGCCATGGCCTGGATGACATCACCCGAATATCAAGAGATTGCCAAGCACCGGCTGGAAGCCAGCGTCGGCAATGCGATTATGGTGAAAAAACTTGAAATGGGTGAACTCGAAGAGCACTTGGCAGAAGAGGGTTAAGACCTCTTCCCTAACGCTATCTTCATATCCTCAGTCTCTTCGCCCTGCGCGACCAGTGACAGGCTTGTGCCATCCGTGTCGAATATGGAGAGCGAACAATTTTCCGGTGCGAAGCTGACGACATCTGCTGCGCCGGTGGCGGCGCAATAAGCGGCATTGAGCGCTATGAAATGCGAGAAGATAACGACCGCCTCGCCCTTAAAGGCGTTCAGCGTGTTCACGACATTGTCGTTCCAGCCACGAAAATCAACCCCGCTCTCAACACTCACCGCATCGCGATAAAGCCCTTCCCATGTGCCGGCCATGACGCGGCGCAGCCATTGGGTGCGCTCTGTCAAATCTTCCAGCGGCGGCGGAATTTCTCCGACACCTGCTTCTATTTGCGGCGTCACACCCCAAGCTGCGGCCAGCGGCGCGGCGGTTTCTTGGCAACGTTTGAGCGGGCTGGAATATATCGGCACAGGCGTAGCGACCAGCGCTTGCACTTTTTTAGCCACAGCTTCAGCTTGTGCGCGCCCCAATTCATTAAGGCCGGGATCGGCATCACCATCCCATCCGGCGGCGGCTTTGCCGTGGCGTATCATATATATGCGGGTCATTTAATTATCCGGCGTGAAAATATTGAGCTGGTTTTCATTGACCACCAGTGTGCCCTTCAGACCGATGCCATCTTCTGCCATCAGGCGGTCAATCTGACCGCCCTCGCGGGTCATATGCGCGCAAAAGCGTTCGCCGCTTTCCATGCGCCCGATAATAATGCCATCGGCATCTTTACCGGCGACATGCGCCACCGTGTAGCTTTCAATCGTGCCCGTGCCATTGGCTTCATCGACAAAAGGCAATTTATCCATCGCGTCAATTTTGCCCTGCAAGACGCTCGGGGCTTGGCGTTGCCAGTCGCCTTCAAACGGGGTTGTGGAATAAAGCCCCAGCGAATGCTTGGTCAAAAACCAGCCATTGCCGTTGCAAAAACCTTTGCTGCCCGGATTGGCGCGCAGCTTTTGCGCCATCAGCGCCACTGACATCAGCGTATAAGCATTGCCTGCCCCACCGAAATAAGGCAGGCCGCCGGCTACGGTGAAGGGGCGCGGGTCGTCTTCGGCAATGCCCATTTCACGGCACGCCACCTCTACCGCCACCGGGAAGCAGGAATACAGGTCGAAATAATCAATATCCGACACCTGCCACCCCGCCATATCCAGCGCCAATTCGGCCATGCCTTTCATCGCATGGCTGCGGTGTAGGTCAGGGCGTTCAATCGGGTTCCAAATATCATTGGCCTCGGCGCAGCCATGTAGATAGACCCATTTGCTCTCATCAATGCCCATTTCGCGCGCCTTGCCAACCGAGGTCAGAATGACCGCAGAGGCTTGGTCAATGCGAATGACCGAGTTCATATATTTCGGATAGGGATAACCGACCAAGCGATTGGCGTCATTGACCGTGGCGATTTCCTGTGCCGTGCGCGCAACCGGAAACCAGCTATAAGGGTTTTGCGCCGCCACTTCGGTAAAGGGCTGCATCAACTCGCCCAGCTTTTGCATATGGGTCGGCATATCGCGGCCAAGATGATGGCGCAGCGCGTTTTCAAATATCGGGTAATAATTGACCGGATAATAGAGCATGTGACGCCGCTCGACCGGCGAACAGCCGTCTTTTTCAACGCCGATTTCCTCGCGCGGGCCATCAACATCATCGTTCCAACCGGCGCTCTGGCTGTGGTCAACCCCCTGCCCCAGCGCCGCCATAATAGAGCCAAGCCCCTCGCCGCCAACCAGCATGGCCGTGCCGACATCGCCATTGGCGATACGCTCGGCCAATTCATTAATCATCATTTGCGGAGAATTGCCGCCGGTCGCCGCAATCAGCGCTTGCGCCGGTTCAATGTCTAAATGGCGCGCCACACTGAGGCCGATATTATTATATTTGCCGAAAGGCAGATTGCGCCCTTCCGGCGAGTCGGTGACAAAACGAATGCCCGCCACCGTATCAATATGCGCCTTATCCAGCGCCGCGTCGGTAATCGCGGTTGTCGCTGCCTCAGCCAGCAGCGCCAGCGGCGATTTGGCTTTGCTTGCATCTTTTTCTTTTTGAACCGTCAGACCGCTGCCGATTAAAATAGGTGTATTATCGTTTGGCATGAAACTCTCCCCGCTTGGCGGCGAGTGTATCGGCAGCGGCTCACTATTTGAAGCCAATTATGCGTTTTGCGGTATTTTTTGCGATAAATGCACAAAAAATAGACAGCTGTACAAAATTTAATCACATTTGCACAAATTGCCTGCCTAGGCTCTACAAAGCAGCGGCGAATCCGACATGCCACATTTGGCACAGTTTTTGCATAGCTTAGGGGAGAGAAAATGTTCAGGAGACGATAATGAAGAAGATTGAGGCCATCATAAAACCGTTCAAGCTGGACGAAGTCAAAGACGCCCTGCAAGAAGCCGGCATTCAAGGGATTACCGTTGTCGAGGCAAAAGGTTTTGGCCGCCAGAAAGGCCATACGGAACTTTATCGCGGCGCCGAATATGTCGTCGATTTCCTTCCGAAAGTTAAACTTGAAGTTGTTGTAGCCGATAGCCTGCTTGAAAGCGCTATCGAAGCAATTAAAACGGCCGCCGAAACCGGCCGTATCGGTGACGGCAAAATTTTCGTTTCCGATATTAGCGAGGCTATTCGCATCAGAACCGGCGAAACCGGCGACGAGGCTCTTTAACCTTATTTTTCACTGACCAGATTTGGAGATTTCAGATGTCAGATGCTTCCACCGTTCAAAAAATGATCAAGGATAATGAGGTCCAATATGTTGACCTGCGTTTCACCGACCCGCGCGGTAAAATGCAGCACGTCACTTTGGACATCGACTTGATTGATGATGATTTCTTTGCCGAAGGCACGATGTTTGACGGCTCGTCAATCGCCGGCTGGAAAGCCATTAACGAGTCGGACATGGTTTTGATGCCCGACACCTCAACCGCGCGCCTTGACCCGTTCTACGCGCAACAAACGCTGACCTTATTCTGCAATATTTTGGAGCCGAACTCAGGCGAAGCCTATAATCGCGACCCGCGCTCTACCGCGCTGCGCGCCGAGGAATATCTGAAGTCAACCGGCATTGGTGACACTGTATATTTCGGCCCGGAAGCGGAGTTTTTCGTATTTGACGATGTGCGCTTCTCAACCGACCCCTACAATACGGGTTTCGCGCTGGACAGCACCGAACTGCCGGACAATTCAGGCACGGAGTATGAGGCCGGTAATATGGGCCACCGTCCGCGCACCAAAGGCGGCTACTTCCCGGTCAATCCGGTCGATAGCGGCCAAGACCTGCGTTCGGAAATGCTTTCCGTGATGAAAGAAATGGGCCTCGAAGTTGAAAAGCACCACCACGAAGTGGCGGCTGCCCAGCACGAGCTTGGCCTGAAATTCGGCACGCTGACCAGCATTGCCGACAATCTGCAGCTTTACAAATATGTCGTGCATAATGTTGCCCATGCCTATGGTAAGTCAGCAACCTTCATGCCGAAGCCGGTTGCCGGAGATAACGGCACGGGCATGCACTGCCACCAGTCAATTTGGAAAGACGGCAAGCCGCTTTTCGCAGGTGACAAATATGGCGATTTGAGCCAAGACTGCCTGTATTACATTGGCGGCATCATCAAGCACGCACGCGCGCTGAATGCCCTGACCAATCCGTCAACCAACAGCTATAAGCGCCTGATTCCGGGCTTTGAAGCGCCGGTTCTGCTGGCTTACTCAGCCCGCAACCGTTCTGCTTCTTGCCGTATTCCGTTCGCCACATCGGCACCGGGCAAGCGTATTGAAATCCGCTTCCCTGACCCGACCGCCAACCCATATCTGGCTTTCTCAGCCATGATGATGGCCGGTCTGGACGGCATTGAGAACAAAATCGATCCGGGCGATCCGATGGATAAAGACCTTTACGAATTGCCGCCGGAAGAATTGGCGACCGTTCCGCAAGTCTGTGGCTCGCTGCGCGATGCCGCCGAAGCGCTGGACGCTGACCGCGACTTCCTGAAAAAAGGTGGGGTGATGGATGATGACCAAATCGACGGTTATCTCGAGCTCAAGTGGGAAGAAATCTACAATTACGAGCACACACCGCATCCGGTTGAATTCGACATGTATTACAGCGTCTAAATGAGACCATGACAGGGCGTTCCTCCCACGCCCTCCAACAGAACGCCCCTACTGCACATCAGTAGGGGCGTTTTTTGTTGCCGCCAGTTCCAGCATCAAACCCGACACTTGCTCTCGCGGCATGGGGGCATCTTTATTGAATGTCAAATGCAGCAAGTCGCCCTCGCGGCGAATGGCAAATAAAGTATCCTCGGGCAAATAATCGGCACGCCCGATTTGCAACCAACGCACCAGCACATAACAAGGCAAGGCAAAACCGCCGAGCGCGGCGAGCAGCATAAAAATCTGCACCCCCGCCGACGCATTATAAAAAACATCCCAAAAGCCCATCATCGCCTCCGTTTCTTATTGTCAAACGCGAAACGGCCACCAAATTGGTGGCCGGGGCGTTAGAACAACCGCTAAGAGGCGGCCACGACGTATTGGGCCGAGGCTGTATTTCGTCGTCGCCCCGACCCAATGGTCAAGACGACAATCTTCTATCGACGTAAACTCAACTAAGAGTTAACGCCGCTCTTAAAGGGGTGTTCTAAGCCCCGATGACTGCTGATTGTCAGACAGCCACCAGAAGCAACTTAGCAAAGCTGACTTTGACGGCTACTAACCCCGAGTTGAATTAGCCATTCCAATGCGCGTTATAGGCGGCGGCGGCTTTTTTCTCGCTCGACTGATAGCCGGTAAAGGCCTTGAACACGCCGAGGTCGAGATCGGGCTCGCGCCCCTCGCCCATATTGATGATTTGCGTGCACCACCAACCTTGCTGGCCCCAACCATTGAGCGAGGCCATGGTGCGCGATGGCGAGTTGAGGCCGAGCAATGGGCGTAGAAATTTTGGGCCAATCTCCAACGACTTCTCAAAAATCGTCGTGGT
>RFZE01000105.1 GCA_009920875.1 Alphaproteobacteria bacterium
CGACCGGTTTTGCCCATGGTGATGCGCAATCTGCCTGTGCCGTCAAAAAAGGGCATATATATTTTGGCCGATACCAAACGCGAGGCCGATCGTATTGGTGTGCCCTTTGGTAAGATTGCCGATCCGGTGGGCGAACCGGTGCGGCGCGTTTATTCACTGTTCAGCTGGGCCGATGCGCGCGGCAAGGGTGGTCAATTATTGAACGCATTCACTGATTTGGCATGGGCAGAAGGGGTTGATGCAGGCAGCGATGCCGGTCTCAAAACGGTGTGCAAACGCGCCGGACTTGACTGGGATGAGGCTGCGGAAATTGTCGGTAATAATGATTGGGAAGTGTGGGCTGAAGAAAACCGACAGCAAATGATGAAATCGGATTTATGGGGCGTGCCGAGCTTTCGCCTGCTCGACGAAAACGGTGACGAATTATTCAGCGCCTGGGGGCGCGACCGCATTTGGTTATTGGCTCATGAAATTCAAAAGGCGCTTGGCAGCAATTAGGCCAGGTTGGCACAAAGACCGGGGCGACCGGCCTTTGTGCAAATCAGGGGGAAAGCGAGGGACCATGACAGGGAGTTCCTCCTGACTTCGACACTGACCGTTACGCGGCGGCATTAACTTTCTTTCAAAGAGGATGGCTCAGTGTCGCAAGCCCGATAATGCCGATTTAAAAGCTAGCCAGCGCGGTGAGCACAGAACAATATATTATCACGGATGACTGGCGGCCTTTCGCGCTTTGTTATAATTTGGTCACATTGTTTTGGAGGTCGCGCATGCGTGAGGCGCTTATTGACGAGTTTTCATACGCTTCAGAGACCCACTCATTGGGGCGTATTTTGGCCATTCGCGCCGTAGAAAGCCTGAGCGGCCAGCCGTTTTTGAAAAAACTTTATCTCGATTATCAAAGCGAAAACCTGCCACCCGACAGCTTTTGGGACGAGGTTATTGCACGGCTCGACTTGGATGTGCATATCCATGCCGGCAGTCCCGCTTATGTGCCCGAAACCGGCCCGCTGGTTGTTGTGGCCAATCACCCTTATGGGGTGCTGGACGGTATTGCCATTTGCTGGCTGGTGGCGCAGCGCCGCAAAGATTTCAAAATTCTCATCAATAGTGTTTTGTGCCGCGCGCGCGAAATGACTGACCATGTTTTGCCGATTGATTTTGAGCCGACGCCGCAAGCTTTGGAGACCAATTTGCGGTCGCGCAAACTGGCGCGCGCACAATTGGAAGCGGGCGGTGTGGTGATTGTCTTTCCTTCGGGCGGCATTGCCACAACGCCGAAACTATTTTCCCGCGAGGCGATGGAAGAGCCCTGGGCGCCGTTGGTCGGGCAATTGGTGCGGCGCACCAAAGCCTCGGTTTTGCCGGCGCGGTAAGATTCCGTTTGGACAGCGGATAAAAATTTGCTTCAATCGAGGCCAGATTTCCGAGGGAGATAGAAATGGAAAATTGCTTGAAATTCTATATTGACGGTCAGTGGATCGATCCGGTTGATCCGAAACCGTTTGACGTCATCAATCCGGCCAATGAGCAAGTCATCGGTCAAATCATGATGGGCAATGAGGAAGATTTGAACAAGGCGGTGGCCGCTGCGAAAAAAGCGTTTCCGAGCTTTTCGCGCACCAGCGTGCAAGAGCGCCTGGAATTGATGGATGCGATTATGGGCGCCTATCAAAACCGTTATGGGGAAATTGCCGAGACCATCTCCGCTGAAATGGGCGCGCCTATGGCCTTGTCGACCAATGCGCAAGCGGCGACCGGCATGGGTCATTTGGCAACCTTTCGCGGTCTTTTGGCTGAATATCAGTTTGAAGAAATGCGCGGCACGACCAAGATTCGCAAAGAACCGGTCGGTGTGTGCGGCCTGATTACGCCATGGAATTGGCCGATCAATCAGATTGCCTGCAAAGTGGCACCGGCCCTGGCGGCCGGCTGCACCATGGTGTTGAAGCCGTCGGAAATAGCGCCGCTCAATGCCGCATTATTTGCTGAAATTCTGGATGAAGCGGGCGTGCCTGCGGGTGTCTTTAATTTGGTCAATGGTGACGGCCCGACGGTCGGCGAGGCTATGTCGCAGCACCCGGATATTGATATGATGTCCTTTACCGGCTCGACACGCGCCGGTATTGCAGTTGCCAAAAGCTCAGCCGATACGGTGAAGCGCGTGGCGCAAGAATTGGGCGGTAAATCGGCCAATATTATTCTCGACGATGCCGATTTTGAAAAAGCCGTGGCCGGTGGCGTGATGCATTGCTTCAATAATTCCGGCCAATCATGCAATGCCCCGACCCGCATGCTGGTGCCGGCCGACCGCCATGATGAGGTGGTGCAAATCGCCAAAGCAACGGCGGAAAGCGTCAAAGTTGGTGACCCGAAAGCTGAAGACACTGTGCTCGGCCCCGTGGTTAGCCAAATGCAGTATGACAAAATTCAAGGGCTGATTGAAAAAGCCATTGATGAGGGCACGGAATTGGTCACTGGCGGTACCGGCAAGCCCGACGGGCTGAATGCTGGTTATTATGTGAAGCCGACCATTTTCGCCAATGTGACCAATGATATGACCATTGCGCGCGAAGAAGTGTTCGGGCCGGTTCTGTCGATTTTGAAATATGAGTCGGAAGAAGAGGCGATTGAGATTGCCAATGATACGGTTTACGGGCTGGCCGGTTATGTGCAGTCAGGCAGTGCCGAGCATGCCAGTGAGGTCGCCGCGCAAATCCGCGCCGGTCAAATTAACATTAACGGCGCCGGCGTCGATATGGGCGCGCCGTTTGGCGGCTATAAGCAATCGGGCAATGGTCGCGAATGGGGCGATTTCGGCATGGAAGATTTCCTCGAGATCAAAGCCGTTATCGGCGCTGCTGCCGAGTAAACACATATTGGCCGACGGGGTGACCTGTCGGCCTTTTTGTATCCGCTGAAAGGAAGCGCCATGCTGTCCAATAGCTATCCCATGTTGGATTTCAATCTCGGCGAAGAGGTCGATATGATGCGCGCTTCGGTGCGCGGTTTTGTCGATGACCATATTCTGCCCCGCGCTGATGAGATTGACCGCACGGATAGCTTCCCACGCGATTTATGGGAGCCGTTGGGGGCATTGGGGTTGCACGGGCTGACCGTATCGGAAGATTATGGCGGCGTCGCCATGGGCTATACGGCGCAAGCCATTGCGGTGGAAGAAATCTCACGCGCTTCGGCCTCGGTCGGGCTGTCTTTCGGGGCGCATGGCAATTTATGTATTAATCAGATTTTTCGTTGGGGTACTGAAGCGCAAAAACAAAAATATTTGCCCAAGCTGGTATCGGGCGAACATTTGGGCGCATTGGCCATGTCGGAAACCGGCGCCGGTTCCGATGTCGTATCGATGCGGCTGAAAGCGGAGAAAAAGGGCGACACATATGTTCTCAATGGCGGCAAATTTTGGATTACCAATGGCCCGTCAGCCGATGTGCTGGTGGTTTATGCCAAAACCGAGCCGGAAGCCAAATCGCGCGGCATTACGGCCTTTATCATTGAAAAAGATTTTAAAGGTTTTTCTTGTGCGCAAAAACTCGACAAGCTCGGCCATCGCGGTTCTGAAACCGGCGAATTGGTTTTTGACGATTGCGAAGTGCCGGAAGAAAATGTCATGGGGCCGCTCAATCAAGGTGTCGAAGTTTTAATGAGCGGGCTCGATTATGAGCGCGCCGTGCTGGCCGCTTGGCCGGTCGGCATTATGCAGGCCTGCCTTGATACGGTGCTGCCCTATATCCACCAGCGCGAGCAATTCGGCCAATCAATCGGCACGTTTCAACTGGTGCAGGGCAAGCTGGCCGATATGTATACACGGCTATCGGCTTCGCGGGCTTATGTTTACGCGGTTAATCAGGCTTGCGACCGTGGCGAGACAACACGCAAAGATGCCGCTGCCGCGATTTTATTTGCCGCTGAAAATGCCACGCAATGCGCGCTTGATGCGATTCAGTTGATGGGCGGCAATGGTTATGTAAATGACAATCCGGTTGGGCGTTATTTGCGCGATGCCAAGCTGGCGGAAATCGGCGCCGGCACATCGGAAATCCGGCGCATGCTGATCGGTCGCGAATTGTTTAACGAGACTGCTTAGCGGCGGCGCAGTTTTTCCAACACACCAATGCCGAAGATGACCGGCACCAAGCCGGTGGCGAGAATAATAAGTGCCGGCAGCGCGGCGTCTTCCATCTGTCCGAGCGAGGCATAGGTATAAATATGGGTCGCCAAAGTTTCGAAATCGAACGGCCGCAAAATCAATGTTGCCGGTAATTCCTTCATCACATCGACAAAAACCAATAACAGCGCGGTGACCATGGGTGCGCGCAAAAGCGGCAAATGCACGCGCCGCAATGTCGCGTTTTTATCGGCACCCAAACTGTGCGCGGCCATATCGAGCCCCGGCGCAATTTGTCCGTAACCTGCTTCCAGCGTACCGAAAGACAGCGATAGGAAACGCACGACATAAGCCAATACCAAAGCACCTGTGCTGCCGCTTAATACAATGACGCCAAAACTGGCATCGGCGAGAAAGGCCAGCGCCGTCATAATGCCCAAAGCCAGTACCGTGCCCGGCACGGCATAGCCCAGCGCGGCAATACGCGCCAATAAAACGCGCCTGGTGCGGCCATAACGTGCGCCAAAGGCCAACACCAGCCCGAGCGCAGCAGCGCATAAAGCGGCAGCCAAGGCAAGCGTGATGGAATTGAACACGGCTTGCGTCATGCCGGTAGGCCAAGCGGCGGTCGGTAAATGCGTCATCAGCAAAATAACCGGCACCACAAAGCCCAGCAAAATCGGCAAGAGACAAAAACCGCTCATCACGACAAGCAGGCGCGGTGTGGCCTGAAAGTCGGGCAGATTGCGTTGCCGACCGGAGCGCTGATAATGCACGCTTTTGCCACGCTGGCTGCGCTCCAGCACCAAGAGGAGCGCCATAAAAGCCAAAAGCGTCAGCGCCAATTGCGCCGCGCCGGCCAGATTGCCGCGCACCACCCAAGTGTCATAAACTCCCAATGTCAGCGTATTGACGCCAAGAAATTCCACGGCGCCGATATCGTTCATGCATTCCATCAGCACCAAAGCGACGCCGACAATAATCGCCGGGCGCCCCAAGGGCAGGCCGAGACGGTAGAAACAGGCAAAGGGCGAC
>RFZE01000106.1 GCA_009920875.1 Alphaproteobacteria bacterium
CACGCATGACGATGCCATTGCCGGATTGCTCAGCGCCATTGACGCCCATTATGCGGCGTGACTGGACAAAAGCGCGCCATTTCTCTAAAGCCAGATTATGAGCGACCAACATAAAGTAACGGTAGAGCTTGGTGAGCGCGCCTATGAGATTATCATTGGCAGCGGCGTATTGGCGCGTGCCGCAACGCATATTGCACCGCTTTTGCCGCGCCCCAAGCTGGCCATTGTCGCTGATGCCAATTTGGCCGAGAATCATTTGCCGATTTTACGCGCCGCACTGAGCGATGTCGGTATTGCCCATGACAGCTATTTGGTGCCGTCCGGCGAAGCCAGCAAGAATTTCGGGCAATTGGCCGATTTATGCGATTGGCTATTGGCGCAAAAAATCGAACGCAATGATTGCATTATTGCTTTGGGCGGCGGGGTGATTGGTGATTTGACCGGCTTTGCCGCCGCCATTTTACGCCGCGGCACGCGCTTCATTCAAATTCCGACCACCCTATTGGCGCAAGTTGACAGCTCAATTGGCGGCAAAACCGCGATTAATGCGCCAAGCGGCAAAAACCTCATCGGCGCGTTTCACCAACCCGATTTGGTGCTGGCCGATATGGATGTGCTGAAAACCCTGCCGCCGCGCGAAGTGGGTGCCGGTTATGCCGAGATTGTCAAATATGGGGCGCTTGGCGATAAAGCGTTTTTCGCTTGGCTCGAAGAAAACGGCCAAAAAGTGCTGGCTCTTGATGAGGCGGCTATGGCCGAAGCGGTGGCGCGCAGCTGCCGCGCCAAAGCGGCGATTGTGGCGCGCGATGAGCGCGAGACCGGTGACCGCGCCCTGTTGAATTTGGGCCATACATTCGGCCATGCTTTTGAGGCGCTGACCGGCTATGACAATACGCTATTGCATGGCGAGGCGGTGGCTTACGGCATGGTGCTGGCGTTTAATTTTTCGGTCGCGCGCGGCCATTGTCCGGCCGATGATGCGGCGCGCCTAAAAGACCATATCGGGGCCAGCCATTTGCCGCAAAAAATGGCAGCTATCGGCAATGGCAAATTTACCGCCAGCGCCTTGATTGAAGCGATGCGCCAAGACAAGAAAGTGCAAAACGGGCAAATGCGCTTTATTTTGGCCAATGGCTTGGGCGACACATTTATCGCAGACAATGTCAGCGAAACCGAATTGCGTGACTTTTTAGTGGCCGAAGGAGCCGACGCCGCATGACCCTTTCTGCCGGATTGTTATGGACGGCCGGTCTGATTTTCCTTTTGCTGATTATTTCAGCCTTCCTGTCAGGCTCGGAAACCGCCTTAACGGCGACCAGCAAGGCGCGCATTTTGCGCTTGCAGCAAGAAGGCCAACGCCGTGCGCGTTGGGTGATTTTTTTGCTCGAACAAAAAGAGCGTCTTTTATCGGCCATTTTGCTGGGCAATAATCTCGTCAATATTCTCGCCTCGGCTTTGGCGACACGGCTGTTTTTGGAAACCTTTGGCGAGAACGGGGTGGTTTATGCCACTTTGGTGATGACCGTTATGGTGGTGGTGTTTGCCGAAGTGCTGCCGAAAACCTATGCCATTCTCGCCCCCGATATAACAGCGCTGCGCGCCGCCGGCCCGCTGCGTGTTTTGCTGGTTGTGCTGGCACCCGTCACACGGGTTCTGAGCTTTTTCTCGGGCACGATTTTGCGCCTCACCGGACTGGCCAAAAGCGCCGACATATCGCTGGTGCCGGCGCATGAGGAAATTCGCGGTGCCATTGATTTGCATCACCAAGAAGGCGCGGTTCGCAAAGGCGACCGCGATATGCTGGGCGGTATTCTCGATTTGGGCGATACCACTTTGGAAGAGATTATGATTCACCGCTCGGCGATTTTGACTTTGGACGGCGATTTGCCGTCCGATGAAATTGTCGCCGCCGTGCTCGACAGCCCATATACCCGCATTCCGCTCTGGCGCAATGAGCCGGAAAATATTGTCGGTGTTTTGCACGCCAAAGATTTGCTCCGCGCTTTGGCCAATAGTCCGGTCGGCGCGACTGGGCTGAATATTGAAAATATTGCCAGCCCGCCTTGGTTTGTGCCTGAAACAACATCCCTTTCGGAACAGTTAAACGCGTTTCGCGAGCGTAAAGCCCATTTTGCCCTTGTCGTTGACGAATATGGCGCGCTGATGGGGCTGGTGACGATGGAAGATATTTTGGAGGAAATTGTCGGCTCGATTGATGATGAGCATGACCGCCCCGACAATATGCTGCGCCGCCGCCCTGACGGCACATTGGAAGTATCAGGCGCGCTGTCGCTGCGCGACCTCAATCGCGAAATGGGCTGGAACCTGCCCGATGACGAAGCCAGTTCGGTCGCCGGTCTGATTATTCACGAGGCGCGGGTCATCCCCGATATCGGTCAGGTTTTTGAGTTTCACGGCCTGCGCTTTCGCATTATGGGGCGTCAGCGCAATCGCATTATGCAAGTGCGGATTTCCGAACTGGCTTAGTTTTTTTCGGCTTCTTTTGGGCTTTGCAATTTCAAAGCCAGCGCATGCACCGATGCTTGCAATTCATCAGCCAAGCACTCAAGCACATGACGCTGGCGGTCAACTCGGTTCATGCCGTCAAACATTGCCGCCACCATATGCACGCGAAAATGGGTTTCGCCCTCAGGACGCGCCCCGGCGTGACCCGCATGCAAATGCGATTCATCGCTGATGCGTAAATGCTGCGGTGTATAGGTATCGCGCAGTTTTTGTTCTATAATTTGATAAACTTGCGTCATGGTGTCTCCGATACGACTTTCGTAAACCTTAAGGGTTCGGGGCGTGATTTGCGTTTGCGGCCATATGACATATATCGCTTTGAGGAATGAGAGGCGAGAGTCTTATCCTCGAAACGGTCGCTTAATTGTTTAACCCATCTGCTGCGGCAGACAAAACAGGCTGGTTCATGAATTTGAACTCAAAATATTTTGATATGATCCGCGCCTCACGCCATCAGGGGCGCGAAGAAAAACGCGCGCAAATGGTTGAGAACGGGTCGCGCTGTGACTGGCCCGATTGCCTGAAAGCAGGTGTTTATCCCGCGCCGGCCGGGCCGCAGACAAAAGAAAAACGGTATTTTTGCTATGACCATGTGCGCGAATATAATCGCAGCTATAATTATTTCGAGGGCATGAGCCAGGAAGAAGCCGAAAGTTTTCGCCGCGCCGCGCAGACCGGCCACCGCCCGACTTGGTCCATGGGCACGCGGCGCGCACGCGGCAGCAAGGTTGAAGATTGGCAATTTCAAGACCCGCTGGAAATTATGGGCGAAGCCGGTTTCACCGAAGCCAGCCCGGTCGCTGGCGGCTCGAAAGCCACCGCCGGTCAAAAACGCGCGCTCGATGTGATGGATTTGCCCGATAATGCCAGCGCCGATGATGTGCGCAAAAAGTTTAAAATATTGGTCAAACAATATCACCCTGATGCCAATGGCGGCGACCGTTCTTTGGAGGACAAGCTGCAAAGCGTCATTCAGGCGCATGACTATTTGAAGGCTTCCGGCTTTTGTTAAACCGGGCTTTCTGCTAACACCTTTCCCAAGCAAGCCTATTTTCGGAGATTATGATGAGTAAAGCGGCACAAGAAACTTCGACGTCCCATGGCGCCATGCCGGACGCGCCCGATACGCAAATCGAGGCGCGCGATGTGTTCGGCGTCGACATTGATATGACCGTGCCGGCTTTTTCCGAGCGCAATGAATATGTGCCCGATTTTGACGAAGATTATCTCTTCGACAAGCAAACCACCATGGCGCTATTGGCTGGCTTTGCACATAATCGCCGTGTCATGGTGCAAGGCTATCACGGCACCGGTAAATCGACCCATATTGAGCAAATTGCAGCGCGGCTAAACTGGCCTTGTGTGCGCGTCAATCTCGACAGCCATGTCAGCCGTATTGATTTGGTCGGCAAAGACGCGATTGTGCTGAAAGACGGCAAACAAATTACCGAGTTTCAGGAAGGCATTTTGCCCTGGGCCCTGCAAAACCCCGTCGCCTTGGTGTTTGACGAATATGATGCAGGTCGTCCCGATGTGATGTTTGTCATTCAGCGCGTATTGGAAGTGGCCGGTAAGCTGACCTTGCTGGACCAAAACAAAGTCATTCGCCCGAACCCGTATTTCCGCCTGTTTGCCACCACCAATACCATTGGCCTCGGCGATACGAGCGGGCTTTATCACGGCACGCAACAGATTAACCAAGGGCAAATGGACCGCTGGAATATCGTCACCTCGCTCAATTATTTGGCGCATGATAAAGAAACCGACATTGTGCACGCCAAAGCGCCTGGTTATGAAGGGGCTGAGGGACGCGAGAAAATAGCCGCCATGGTGCGGGTCGCCGACCTCACACGCTCGGCCTTTATCAATGGCGATATTTCCACCGTGATGAGCCCGCGCACGGTTTTGACCTGGGCCGAAAATGCCGAAATTCTGGGCGATGATATTGCGTTGGCCTTCCAACTGACCTTTTTGAACAAATGCGATGAGCTGGAACGCCCGACCGTGGCCGAGTTTTATCAACGCTGTTTTGGCGATGATTTACCCGATAGCGCAGTGTCCGTATTGGCGGATAATTAGAGGCGAATAAGGCGTGGCGGAAAAATCCCTGGTCGAAGAATTTAAACGCGCCTTGACGCAGACCATGCGCTCGATTGCCGAAGAGGCCGAATTGTCGGTCAGTTTCGGCACGGAAAAACCGGCACTTGCCGGTTTGAAAGCACGCCTGCCGCAACCGGCGCGCGACCTCGACCCTGAAGACCGACAAAATGTGCGCGGTCAATCCGACAGTTTTGCCTTGCAATTGGCGCATCATGATGCCGCCATCACTATGGATTTGGCACCGGCCGAAACCGATGCGCGGGCTTCTTTTGACGCGGCGGAGACGGCGCGCTGCGAAGCTTTGGGCGCGCGCGCCATGGCCGGTGTCGGGGCCAATATCAACGCCATGCATCAAGCGCGCTGCACCAAATTGGATTATGGCGAGACAATGAGCCAAGACGAGGCGCCGCTGGCCGAAGCTTTGGGCTTTATGGTGCGCGAAACATTGACCGGCATGAGCCCGCCA
>RFZE01000107.1 GCA_009920875.1 Alphaproteobacteria bacterium
TGACGGTATATCCGTATTGTTTGTCTTGCTGACCACCGCTTTGATGCCGCTATGCATTCTCGCCAGCTGGCATGCCATTCAAACGCGCGTGCGCGAATATATGCTGGCTTTTTTGGTGCTTGAAACGCTGATGATTGGCGTCTTCTGCGCCATGGACATTATTCTCTTCTACCTCTTCTTTGAGGGTGGCCTTATCCCGATGTTCCTGATTATTGGTGTGTGGGGCGGGGCGCGGCGCATTTATGCCAGCTTCAAATTCTTCCTCTATACGCTTATCGGCTCAGTACTGATGCTGTTGGCCATTCTCTATATGTATTGGCAAACCGGCACGACTTATATTCCTGACCTGATGGCGCATGGTTTTGATGCCTCGGTGCAAACATGGTTATGGCTGGCTTTCTTTGCCAGCTTCGCCGTGAAAATGCCGATGTGGCCGGTGCATACTTGGTTGCCCGATGCTCATGTTGAAGCGCCGACAGCAGGCTCGGTCATTCTGGCCGGTGTTTTGTTGAAAATGGGCGGTTATGGCTTTTTGCGCTTCTCGCTGCCCATTTTCCCCATTGCCTCCGACTTTTTCGCGCCAATGGTTTTCGCCATGAGCGCCATTGCCATTGTCTACACATCACTGGTTGCTTTCGCGCAAGAAGATATGAAAAAGCTGATTGCCTATTCATCGGTCGCGCATATGGGCTTTGTGACCATGGGTATTTTCGCTGCCACAACGCAAGGCGTGCAGGGCGCGGTGTTTCAAATGTTGTCGCATGGCTGGATTTCAGGTGCTTTGTTCCTCTGCGTCGGGGTGGTTTATGACCGCATGCACACGCGCGAAATAGCTGCTTATGGTGGCCTCGCCAATCGTATGCCGGTTTACGCCACGCTGTTCATGCTGTTCACCATGGCCAATGTCGGGCTGCCCGGCACTTCCGGCTTTGTTGGTGAGTTTTTGACGATTTTGGGCACGTTTCAGGTCAGCACGTGGACGGCCATGTTTGCTGCCAGCGGAGTTATTTTCTCCGCCGTTTATGCGTTGTCGCTCTATCGTCGCGTGACCTTTGGGCAGATTGAACATGAGGGGTTGCAGCAAATCGCCGATATGGATCGCCGCGAGATTTTCATTATCGCGCCGCTGGCTGTTGCGACCATATTGTTCGGTTTCTGGCCGATGCCAATATTGGAGCTGACCGCACCGTCGATTGATGCGTTGGTTGCTGCCTATCAAGAAGCGCTGGCGGCGCATTATGGGGGAACGCAATAATGCTGAATAATCTGGCCCTCATTCTTCCTGAATTGATTTTGTTCATCGGCGCGATGGGCTTATTGATGATTGGCGCATTTTCCAAAACCGATGCAACACGCACGGTTGATTTAGGCGCTGTCGCCATATTGGCATTGGCCGCCGCCGCCGCAGGTAGCTATGCCACCGATGCACCGGCCACCGCCTTTAACGGCGCGTTTATCATGGACAGCTTTGCATCGCTGATGAAAGTGCTGACCTTTATCGCCACCGCTATTGCTATTTTGATGTCGCAAAGCTTTTTGAAGCTCGAAAAATTGGCGCGCTTTGAATATGCCGTGCTGCTTTTGCTGGCTGCCGCCGGTATGGGTATGATGATTTCGGCCAATGATTTAATCGCGCTTTATATGGGCATTGAATTGCAAAGCCTCGCGCTTTATGTCGTTGCCGCCATTAATCGCGATAGCTTGCGCTCAACCGAAGCGGGCTTGAAATATTTTGTGCTCGGGGCTTTGTCCTCGGGCATGTTGCTCTATGGCGCCTCATTAATTTACGGCTTTTCCGGCTCGACCAATTTCAACGACATTGCCGCCGCTTTCCAACCGCAAGACGTGCAACTACCGATGGCGCAAGTGCTGGGGCTGGTCTTCTTGCTGGCCGGTTTGGCGTTCAAAATTTCTGCCGTGCCGTTCCATATGTGGACGCCCGATGTTTATGAAGGTGCGCCGACCAGTGTCACCGCATTTTTTGCCTCCGCGCCGAAATTGGCCGGTATGGCGATTTTCCTGCGCATTATGATGACGGGCTTTGAAAATGCGTTGGTCGCGTGGCAGCAAATCATCATTTTGCTGGCCGTGGCCAGCATGGTGCTCGGCGCATTTGCCGCTATCGGGCAGCAAAACATCAAACGCTTGATGGCTTATTCATCTATCGGCCATATGGGCTTTGCGTTGGTCGGCTTTGCCGCTGCCAGCGAGGCCGGTGTCGCAAGCGTCGTTCTTTATATGGCGCTCTATGTGGTTATGACGCTCGGCACTTTCGCCTGTATCTTATCAATGCGCCGCGATAGCGGGCCGGTGGAGCGGATTGATGATTTGGCGGGTCTCAGCCAAACGCGCCCGTTTATGGCTTTCTGTCTGGCGGTGATGATGTTCTCACTGGCCGGTATTCCGCCCATGGCCGGTTTCTTCGGCAAGCTGTTCGTGTTCCGCGCCGCCATTGATGCCGGACTGTATTCGCTGTCCATTATCGGCGTATTGGCTAGCGTGGTCGGGGCTTATTATTATTTGCGTATTGTCAAAGTCATGTATCTCGACCCACCTGCCGATGAGGTCAATGAGCCCATGCCGCGCGAGCTTTCCATTTTGGCAGGCGTGATGACGGCTTTCACATTATTGTTCTTCATCTATCCGACGCCATTGGTTGAATTGGCCGATATGGCGAGCAGCGTGCTGGTACAAAGCGATTTGTCACTGGCCGTAGACTAAATCGGTGACCGATTTACCCAAGGGCTATCAACTCCGTCACCTCGCAGAGGTGGACAGCACCAATGAAGAGGCGCGCCGCATGGCCGCCGCGCATGAAACCGTGCCGACATGGATTGTCGCTGACCGCCAGACGGCAGGGCGCGGGCGGCGCGGGCGCGCCTGGCAATCGCCCGTCGGCAATCTGATGACGACCCTTTATCTGCCGATAAGTTTTGACGCAGTGAAGGCCGGGCAGTTGGCTTTCGTTGCCGGTTTGGCGTTGGAGCGCACGGTCAGCGCGCTTATCGGGTCGCACGCCACAGTCAGTTTAAAATGGCCTAATGATGTGCTGATTGATGGCAAGAAAGCCTCTGGCATTTTGTTGGAGAGCGCTATGCGTGACAATAAAATCGATTGGGTGGCCATCGGTCTCGGCCTCAATCTGGCGCACCATCCGGATAACACGCCAATTTGGCGGCTTTGCAAATTCTTGCACAAGCTTTTGATGATGTGCTTCGGCAATGGCGCAATGGCGGTTTCGGGCCGGTTTTGCAAGCTTGGCGCGCTGTTGCGCATGGTCTGGGTGGGCCGATTGTCGCAAGACTGGAAAATGAGACTTTCGAGGGTATTTTTAAAGATATTGATGATAAGGGCGCTTTGATATTGCAAAGCGCTGAAGGTGAAACCCAAACGATTGATGCGGGTGATGTGTTTTTTCCGGACCGAGATTGAATGAGCAGTAAGGATAATAAAGAACTGGTTTTTCTGCCGCTTGGCGGCACGGGCGAGATTGGTATGAATTGCAATCTCTATGGCTATGGCGCGCGCGGCAAACGGCAGTGGATTATGGTCGATTTGGGCATCGAAAAGCAGAAAAAGAATTTGCTCGGCTTGCTGCTGACGCATGGCCATGAAGACCATATCGGCGCGGTGGCGCATTTATGGCCGCGCCTGCAATGCCCCGTCTATGCGACGCCGTTTACCGCTGCTTTGGTGCGCGGCAAGCTGGCCGAAGCGGGTCTGCTGGAAGAAGTGCCATTGCATATTATTGAACCGGACGCGCATCTCAATATCGGCCCGTTTTCCATCGATTATATTTGCCTGACGCATTCCATTGCCGAGCCGAGCGCTTTGGCGATTGAGGTTGATGGCGGACGTATTTTGCATACCGGCGATTGGAAAATCGACCCCGATCCGGTGATTGGTCGCCTGACTGAAGTTGAGCGTCTGAAAAAGCTGGGCGATGCCGGTATTGATGCAATTATTTGCGACAGCACCAATGTGCTAAGCCCGGGCCGCTCGGGCTCTGAAGCCGATGTAGGACGAATGTTGCAAGAGGTGGTCAATGAAAGCACGGGCCGTGTGGTCATCACCACTTTTGCCTCTAATGTGGCACGGCTGACCAGCATTGCTGAAGCAGCGGTCAAAAGCGGTCGCCATTTGTGTCTGGCCGGTCGCGGTATGCATAAAATTTATCAGGCAGCACGCGAGACCGGCTATTTGACGCAATTCCCCGAATTGATTGATGAAAGCGATGCCGGTTATTTGCCGCCTGCAAAACTACTGATTTGCTGCACCGGCAGCCAGGGCGAAAGCAATGCCGCTTTGGGGCGCATGGCCAATGGTCGTCATCCGCATTTAACCTTGGAGGCCGGTGACCGCGTTATTTTCTCGTCGAAAATGATACCGGGCAATGAGACGGAAATTCTGGCGTTGCAAAATCTCTTGGCGCAAATCGATGTCGAGATTATTTCGCCAAACGGTTCGGATATTCATGTCTCGGGCCATCCGTGCCGCGATGAGCTGACTGATATGTATCAATGGGCGCGCCCGCGTGCTGCCATTCCGGTGCATGGCGAGCATCGTCACTTGATTGCCCATGCTGCGCTGGCCAAAGAGTTGGGCGTTGAAGAGCCGTGCCGCGTGCATAATGGTGATATTGTCCGCCTTGCACCGGCACCGACGGAGGTGATTGACGCCGTGCCGAGTGGGCGGCTTTACCTCGACGGCGCAATTATGACCGATGGCGCATCGGTGGCTTTGAAAGAGCGTCGCAAGCTTTCTTATAATGGCGCCGTTTTTGTTGCCATTCCGGTTGATGCAGGCAATCGCTTGGCCGGGCAGGTGGAAGTTGATTTGGTCGGCTCGCCGGAAGATGACGGCATGGTGAAATTGAGCGATTGGGCGCTTGATGCTGTCGAGCGCGCCATTCCGTCAAACGGCCGCCTGACACCGGAACGCGCCGAGCATGATATCAGCGTCGCCATAAGGCGGGAATTGTCGCGCCGTTGGGGCAAGAAGCCAATGGTCGTGGTAAGCTTTGTCAGCGTCTAGGAGGCA
>RFZE01000108.1 GCA_009920875.1 Alphaproteobacteria bacterium
CATAAAGATCGTCTCCGCTCGAGACTTCCATATCGGGCGCTTCTTCAGGCTCTTGCGTCACTTGCTCAATATATTCCGGCACTCCTTGTTTTTTCAAAAAGCTGACGACTTTTTCGACTTCTTCATCGGAGACAAACGGCCCGTGCACGCGTTGCACGCGCCCGCCGCCGCCCATATAAAGCATGTCACCCTGGCCCAATAATTGCTCTGCCCCCTGCTCGCCCAAAACCGTGCGGCTATCAATTTTTGACGTCACTTGAAAGGAAATGCGGCTCGGGAAATTGGCCTTAATGGTGCCGGTAATGACATCGACCGACGGGCGCTGCGTCGCCGTAATAAGGTGCACGCCGGCAGCGCGCGCCATTTGTGCCAAGCGCTGCACGGCGGCTTCAATTTCTTTCCCCGCCACCATCATCAAATCGGCCATCTCGTCAATCACCACGACAATAAAGGGTAAAATTTCCGTTTCGATTATCTCATCTTCGTAAATCGCCTCGCCGCTTTCCGGGTCAAAGCCGGTTTGCACGCGGCGCGACAAGGTTTCGCCGGTGCTTTGAGCGTCGCGCATGCGCTCATTAAAGCCGTCAATATTACGCACGCCGATTTTGGCCATTTTGCGGTAGCGGTTTTCCATTTCCTGCACCACCCATTTCAAGGCGACCACGGCTTTTTTCGGCTCGGTCACTACCGGTGCCAGCAAATGCGGAATATCGTCATAGACCGATAATTCGAGCATTTTCGGGTCGACCAAAATAAGCCGGCATTGGTCCGGCGTCAGACGATAGAGCAAAGACAATATCATTGTGTTAATGCCGACTGATTTACCCGAGCCGGTGGTGCCGGCGACCAATAAATGCGGCATTTTCGCAAGGTCCGACATGACCGGCGCGCCGCCAATATCTTTGCCCAACGCCATGGTCAGTCTCGCCTTGCCGCTTTCAAAATCGCTGGATGATAAAAGCTCGCGCAAAGAAACCAATTCGCGCGTCTGATTGGGCAGCTCAATGCCGATGACATTAGAGCCTGGCACCGGCGCAACGCGGGCCGAGACGGCGCTCATAGAGCGCGCAATATCATCGGCCAGACCAACCACGCGCGACGAGCGCACACCGGCCGCCGGTTCCAATTCATATAGTGTGACGACAGGCCCCGGGCGCACTTGCCCGATCGCGCCCTTAATGCCGAAATCGGCCAAGACGGTTTCCAACATGCGCGCATTGGCCTCCAGCGCATCTTTGCTGAGATTGCTCGTCTGGCGCGGTTTTTTATGCTCGGTCAAAAGCCGCAAGGGCGGCAATTCATATGTTGATTTGTCAAAGGCGAGCTTGGTTTGGGCTTCGCGCGCCGCGCGGCGACCTGTTTTCGGGGCCGGCTTTTTATCGGCCACATGCACTTGGCTGGCGCTCGATGCGTCATTATCCATGAATAATGAAAAGGCCGCCAATGCCGTTTCAACCCCATCGGCCAGCAAGTCGCCCAGCGCGCCGCCCGGTATCGGTGCCAGCGGGTCAACTTGGCGTCCGCCCAAAGCGAGCGCCAGCGCCATAAGCAGCGGTGCGATAATGGCGGCGAGAAAGCGCCAATTGGGATGGCTCAAAACACTGCCGGTCAATTGCCGCGCGGCGCGCGCGCCAAGCGGCAATAAAATCAGCCATATGGCGAGGCCGAAAAGTTGTAATACCATATCGGCGGCAATGGCGCCGGGGCGGCCAAGCCAATTGCCGAGCGCCTCACCTCCACTGCTGTTGAGGCTATTGTCCTGCGGCGCATAACTCAGCACGGCGATGGCCAATAAAAACACCAATAATAAGCTGAGCGCGGCCGATAGGCGAAACCAAAGATGCGCCGCCAAAGCGCGCCCGCGCGGCATAATATCTTGCATCTTCATGCCGCTGATCCTTTGCTGGCGCTGGAAAAATCATCAAGGCCGGTTTTGAGGTTTTGCAATGCCGCTTGCATGACCGTCATATTGGCGACCAAGGCGACACGAATATAGGGCGCGGCATGGGCCGCATGTTCATCGGCAGCAAGATATGCGCCGGGCAAGACCCGCACCCCTTGTTCGCGCCATAAATGCAATGCTGCCGCTTCGCCATGGCCGACATTGAGCCAAAGAAAAAAACCGGCGGCCGGGCGCTGGAAATCATAGGCATCGGCAAATACGGTCTCGGCAAGATCAAATTTTTCGGCATAGAGGCGGCGATTGTCGGCAACATGCGCATCGTCGTCCCACGCCAAAGCGGCGGCCGCTTGCGCCGGCAGCGGACATTGCGGTCCGGCAATTTGGCGCAGATCGGAAAGCGCGCGCATGGCGCTTATACCGCCGGCAACAAAACCGCTTCTCAGCCCCGGCAAATTGGAACGCTTGGACAAAGAGTGGAAAGCCAGCACCGGCGCATCGGTGAGGTTTTTATCCTGCATGATTTGTAAAATCGATGGCGGCGGCGCGCCGTCAGGGTGATAAATTTCGGCATAACATTCATCGACCATCAAGATGAAGCCATAATGCTGCGCCAGTTCAAGCGCCTTTTCGAGATAAGCCTTATCGGCCACCACCCCTTGTGGATTGGCCGGATTGCACAAATAAAGCGCGCGCAAGCGGGCCAAAACATCGGCGCTTATATCCTCAAGCGCAGGCACAAAACCGTTTTCTTGGGTCGCTGCGAGATAATGCGGCTGCGCCCCCGCCGCCACGGCGGCGCTGGCGTAAATTTGATAAAACGGATCGGGCATGGCCATAAGGCCATCCGCCTTTTGCGGCGCGATTTGCGCGGCCAGAAACAACCCTTCACGCGTGCCGTTAAGCGGCAATATTTGCGTCGCCTCGGCCAGAACATTGTCAATATGAAAGCGCCGCTTGAGCCAAGAGCGCACTGCCGCCTGCCAAGCGGGCGTGCCGCCAATCGGCGGGTAGCGCCCATAATCATCGAGATTTTGCTTGAGCGCTTGCAACACGAAATCGGGTGGCGCATGTTGCGGTTCGCCCAAAGCCAAAGAGACCGGTACAAGGCGCGGTGTCACATCATCCAATAAGGCGCGTAAACGCGCAAAAGGCGAAGCGGGCAGGGTGTCGAAAACCCTTTTTTGCATGTCGGTCTCCAAACGAAAAACCCGAGCACAGCCGACAGGCCCGCTCGGGTCGTTCACGAATCAGCCTCTGCCAGACTAGCGCAGCCGCGCCGCTTTTAGCAAAGGCTAAAGCGGCGCGACGCGTGGTGTGGCTGAGGAGAAAATTAACCGATGCCGGTTTCCGGATTGGCGGCAATTTTGTGGATAGACAGATCAGCACCTTGCTGCTCTTCTTCCTCGCTCAACCGAATGCCTATGCTTTGCTTCAAGGCACCATAAACAATCGCACCGGCAATGGCGGCGAAACCGCAGCCGACAAGCGTGCCGATGATTTGCGACATCAGGCTGACGCCACCGAGGCCGCCCAAGGCTTCCATGCCGAAAATACCGCAGGCAATGCCGCCCCATGCGCCGGCCAAGCCGTGCAGCGGCCAAACCCCCAAGACATCATCAATTTGCAATTTTTCCTGGCAATAGACGAACATTTTGACGAACAACACACCGGCAATCGCACCGGTGACCAAGGAACCACCCGGATGCATGACATCGGAGCCGGCGCAAACGGCCACCAGACCGGCCAAAGCACCATTATGGACAAAGCCCGGATCGTTTTTGCCGACAAATAAGGCGGCCAAAATACCGCCGACCATGGCCATTAGCGAATTGACCGCAACCAGGCCGGACACGCCTTCCAGCGATTGCGCACTGACCACATTAAAGCCGAACCAACCAATGCACAAAAGCCAGCTGCCAAGCGCCAGCCACGGAATGGAGCTGGGGGGGAAGGCCGACCCTTTCGGGCCATAACGGCCGAGCCGCGCGCCCAAGAGAATGACGGCGGAAAAAGCAATCCAGCCGCCGACACCATGCACCACGACAGAGCCGGCAAAGTCATGGAAGCTGGCCCCGAAGCTGGCTTCGAGCCATGCTTGGAAACCGTAATTGCCGTTCCAAATCATCCCTTCAAAAAACGGATAGACCAGCGCCACAATGACACCTGAGGCCAAAAGCTGGGTGCCGAATTTGGCGCGCTCGGCAATGCCGCCGGAAATGATTGCCGGAATGGCCGCCGCAAAAGTCAGCAGAAAGAAAAATTTGATCAGCGACAGGCCTTGCGGGCCATAAGCTTCATCGCCGCCATCGCCGCTAATCGTTGCGGCGGAAGACAAAAAGTCCATGCCATAAGCGACCGAATAGCCGATGAAGAAATAAGCCAAAGTCGACATGCCGAAATCGGATAGGATTTTGACCATTGCATTGACTTGGTTTTTCTTGCGCACCGTGCCCACTTCCAAAAAAGCAAAGCCCGCATGCATGGCGAACACCAAAATGGCGCCCATAAGAATAAAAAAGACGTCACCGCCTATTGCACTGTTTTCCATTGATACCCCCTAGGTAAATCCCTTATTTTATGCAAAAAACGTGCCAAATGAAGCACGCGGCGGCGGCGCTGGCACAGCAGCTTATGCGGGAGCCAAGGGTAAAATTGCTATAATTTTGGGCATGGGTTCTTCTGCTGGCTAATTTTTAAGCAATAATCGCGGTTTCATGGCGGCAAAACCGCGCTGTCGGCCTCAACACTGGACGCGCCGCCATTTTTACGGCACTTTGCCGCTCATCAGCCACGCGCAGAAGCAAGAGGCATTTCATGAGCGGCGCTCAAGATCGACCGATTATCGTTTATGGCACGGGCAGCACGGCGCGCATGACCGGCTTGGCATCGTGCTTGGCGCTGAAGGAAGCGGCTTGCGCCGGCTTAGCCGTGACCATTGCGATATGCTGGTGGCGATCGATATCGACCCTGACGCTGACAGCTTGAATGTCTCCAACGCAGCCGCCATCGCCTTTTACGCGGCCGGACCGGTCAAACCCGACGCCTGATGAGACGACGGTGCATGTACCGGCCCTTGGTGATTGACGCGCTTGACGCGCACGCGATCAAGTGGGATTTGACAATCACGACACTGAGC
>RFZE01000109.1 GCA_009920875.1 Alphaproteobacteria bacterium
CATTTGCTTTATGCGCGCTTTTACACCCGCGCCATGCATAAGACCGGCCATTTGGCGGTTGATGAGCCTTTTGCCGGCCTGTTCACCCAAGGCATGGTATGCCATGAAACCTATCGCCATGCGGATGGCTGGCTTTCGCCCGATGAGATTGAGAAAACCGCCAATGGCGCCGTGCTGGCCGCCGATGGCAAAACGGCGGTGAAAATCGGCGCGGTTGAGAAAATGTCCAAATCAAAGAAAAACATTGTCGATCCGGATGATATTATCGAGCGCTATGGCGCTGACACGGCACGCTGGTTCATGCTGTCCGACAGTCCGCCCGAGCGCGATGTGCAATGGACGCAAGACGGCATTGAAGGGGCGTGGCGCTTTGTGCAAAAAGTTTGGCGCTTGTTTGATGCCGAGCGCGGTGATTTTCGCGATCAATTGGCGGCTCCCGAGGGCGCGGCGGCGGCGCGCCTTTATGCGCAAGTGCAGGCAACCATTGATGCGGTGACGCGCGAACTGGACGGGCTCGGCTTTAATCGTGCCGTCGCGCGGCTTTATGAATTGGTCAACGCGCTGGCCGCTTTTAAGGGCGACGGCGATGAAGATAAAATGTGCCGCGCCTATGGGTTGGCGCAATTAATGAAATTGCTGTCGCCGATGATGCCGCATTTGGCCGAAACCGGCTGGGGCGAATTGGGCGGCGACGGCCTGGTTGCCAATGCCGCTTGGCCTGAGGCCGATATGTCGGTTCTGGTCAGCGATGAGGTGGTTTTGCCGGTGCAGGTTAACGGCAAAAAACGCGGTGAAATTTCCGTGCCGAAATCGGCCGAGGCGGCTATAATCGAAGACATGGCGCTGAGCGACGCTGGGGTGGAAAAATTCATTGACGGCAAAGAGATACAAAAAATCATTATTGTCCCCGGGCGGATTGTCAATCTCGTGGTCAAATAGACGCTTTATTTTAGTCGCGGCATTATGGGTTGCGCTGGCCGTCTCAGCCCGCGGCTTTCAGCCGGTATATAAAATCAGCAATGACGGCGCGCTGCCGCTTTATGCTCTATCCGTGCCCGAAACCGAGCATGGGCGCGCCTTGGCGGCCGCTTTGCGCGGGCGTTGGGAAAAGCGGGACGATGCGGCTTTTGATGTGACCGTCACAATTGATGAAAATGCGCGTGACAGCCAGCTTGACGCGCGCGGCGTCGCATCGCGCATTGAACTTGATTATATATTGCGCGCCACATTGCGCATGGGCGAGGCAAACGAAAAGGGCGAGATGCGCTTTACCGAGAGCAAAAATTTTGTTTTGCGGCATAGCGAAAGCATGGCACGCAGCGCCAGCGGTGCCGCCGATTTGACGCAGCGCCGCGATTTGGCGCGCCTCGCCATGCAAAGCCTGGCCGAGCGGCTGGTGTTGCGGCTGTCTCAGCACTTGCCACAAGAGGTCATGCCATGAAATTGAAAGCGCATGAAGTCGATGGCTGGGTGAAGGGCCTGAGGGCCGATAAAGCACCGGCATTGGTTTTAGTCTATGGCCCCGATCGCGGCGGCGTGCATGAGACGGCAAAAGCTTTGCGGCACGCCTATTTGGGTGACGCTTATGACCCGCTGCAATATGTTGCGCTCGATGAGGGCGCTTTGGCCGGACAGCCCGGCCTGTTGGCCGATGAGGCCGCAGCCCTGCCAATGTTTGGCGAGCATAAGCTGGTCCATATCAGCGGCGGCGATGCGGCCGTGCAAGCGGCAGTGAAGTTTTTTCTTGCCACATTGGATGCCGGTGCGACCATGTCGGGCGCCGCCATGGTGATTGTCGAGACCGATAATTTGCGCCCGACCGCGCCGTTGCGCAAAGCGGCCGAAGGCCATAAGGCGGCCATGGCCTTGCCGTGTTATGCACTGGAAGCGCGCGATATTGGGCGTCTCATTCGACAATATTTGGAGCAGGAAAATTATCGCATTGAGGCACAGGCCATGGATTTGCTGACCGCGCGCCTGGCCACGGATCGCGGCGTCATTCAGCGCGAATTGGAGCGCCTGGTGCTTTACAAAGGCGTGCGCGCCGCCAAGGCCGAGCCGGGCATGGTGACCGGCGATGATGTCGAAGCCGCTTTGGGCGACCAGGCGCAAGGGGATTTTGACCGGCTGATTGACAGTGTCGCGCTTGGCCGTCTTGACGAAGCCGACCGCGCTATGGCGCGCCTTGAAGCGGCGGGCACCAACGCCGCCGGCGCTTTGGCCATGGCACGATTACATTTTCAAACCTTACATTTGGCGCTCGGGCAAATGGAGCGCGGCACGGCGCAAACAAAAGCGCTTGGCGCCTTTCGCCCACCTTTACATTTTCGGCGCAAGCCCTTGGTCGAACAGCAAATGCGCCTATGGTCGAGCAGCAAATGTGCGCGCGCTTTGGAAATTCTAAATGCGGCGGAGAAAGCCTGTCGCGGCAGCGCCGGCGGTTTGGCGCAAGCGCAAGCCGGTAATGCGTTGTTGCGCATCGCGCGTGCGGCGCAGCGCTAAGCGCGCCGGAGAAATAAACGCGTGCGGCGCAGCGATAATGCGAATTGAAAAATTAGCCGCGCAGCAAACGGGCCATCAGCGCGTCCAATTGTTCAAGCGTCTTATAGGCAATGCGCAGCTCGCCACCTTTTTTTCCTTTATCATCAAGCGCCACATTAAGCCCCAAAGCGTCAGCCAATTGCTTTTCAAGCTGGCGTGTATCGGCGGATTTTTCCGGCGCGGCGCGCCCTGAGCCGGTCGGCTTTTTGTCGGTTGCGGTGCCTTGCGCGGCGACCAGCTTCTCCACGGCGCGCACACTCATGCCGCTTTTGACAATCTGCTTGATAAGCGCCGCAGCGTGTTTTTCAGGGTTTTGCAAACCCAGCAAAGCGCGCGCATGGCCCATCGAAACCACCCCGTCAATCAGTGCCTGTTTGATGGCCGACGGCGCACCACTCAGCCGCAACAAATTGGCAATATGGCTGCGGCTTTTGCCGATAGTCTCGGCCAGCTCTGCTTGCGTATAGGCGAACTCATCGATAAGCCGTTGATATCCTTCAGCTTCTTCGACCGGATTGAGATCGGCACGCTGGACATTTTCGACCAGGCCAATCTCCAAAGCGGTGACATTATTGACCGGCTGAACAATCACCGGCACTTGGTGCAGCCGCGCCTGTTGCGCGGCACGCCAGCGCCGTTCACCGGCAATGATTTCGAAGCCGTCACCGGCCCGGCGCACCAGCAAGGGCTGCAGCACGCCCGATTTCTCCACCGAGGCGGCGAGCGCATCCAATTCTTCCTTGGCGAAATTTTTACGCGGCTGAAATGCGCCCGCTTTCAACTCGTCAATACCGACATAGCGCAAGCCGCCATCAGCCGCTTTTCTGGCGCCTTGACCCGGCACGATCTGATCTTGCGGCGGCGCGACGGCGACCGGCGTCGGCGCCGCATCGCCGATCAGGGCTGACAAGCCGCGCCCCAATCCGCGATTTTGCTTTTTCTTGCCGCCTGGCTTTTGTGCCTGTGGTTTGCTATCGCTCATTTTCGTCACCCATTATGCCGCTTGACGCGCTCGCTCGCGCCGCACCAACTCTCCGGCCAATTGCATATAGGCCAGCGAGCCGCTGCATTTATGGTCATATAATAATGCCGGCTTGCCGAAGCTCGGCGCCTCGGAAACCCGCACATTGCGCGGAATAACCGTATCATAAACCAGCCCGTCAAAATGGCTGCGAACATCGGCATCGACCTGCGCCGAAAGATTGTTGCGCGCATCAAACATGGTCAGAACGATGCCCTGAATGTCGAGCGCCGGATTCAGACTGCCCTTGACCTGCTCAATTGTGCTGAGCAATTGGCTCAGCCCTTCCAGCGCGAAAAACTCGCATTGCAACGGCACCAAGACCGACTGCGCCGCCACCATGGCATTCAGCGTCAGCATGTTCAGGCTTGGCGGACAATCGATAAAAATATAGGAAAAGCGGCTATTGGCACTGTCGCCCATATATTCGGCCAGCGCATCGGCAAGGCGGTGAATGCGCCGCTCATGGTCGGATAGTTCGACCTCGACACCGAGCAAATCCATGCTGGCGGGGACCAGATGAAAGCCCGGCACGGCGGTTTCGCAAATCGCCTCGGCGAGGCGCGCCTCGCCAAGCAAAACACCAAAGCTGGTGGTGGTGCGCGCAGCTCGGTCAATGCCCAGACCGGTTGACGCATTGCCTTGCGGGTCAAGGTCGACCAGCAAAACCGTTTCGCCAATAGCGGCCAGAGCGGTGCCGAGATTAATCGCCGTGGTCGTTTTGCCGACACCGCCCTTTTGATTGGCCAAACACATAATGCGCGGGGTGGGCGGCAATCCGGCGGGGGACGAAAGGGCGGTCAATCGGCTCTCCTGTGATGCTAAACCTTCCGAGCCAGCCGCCTTTAATGGGATAGCGGTGCCAGGGCGGTAATTTCCAACAGCCGCGCATCAGCATTTGTATCGCTGACATGCGCCTTATATTTCAGTTTCCAATATTGTTCGCTTGCCGTCAATTCTTCTCGCCAATTGCGCCCCTTATGCAAGAGCGCAACTGTGGATGAATCGCAAAACGGGTGCAAAAGCCCCAATAAATCGCCCAAGGGTGCCAAAGCACGCGCCGTTATCACATCAATCGCCGCCAGAGCCGTCGGCGGGGCATCGCCCAAAGCCTCAATGCGGCTATGGTAAACGCCGGCCGTCAGGCCAATATCGGCAATTACCGCGCGGAGAAATGCCGCCTTTTTGCGATCGCTTTCGACCATATAGAGGCGTGCCGCCGGTTTTTTTTCCGCCAGCATGATGGCCAAGACCAGGCCGGGCAGGCCACCGCCGCTTCCCAGATCGAGCCATGTTTTGGCAGTTGGCGGCGCATAACGCAAAATTTGTGCCGAGTCGGCCGCGTGGCGGTGCCAAAAATCCGCCAACGTCGTCGGCCCGACCAGATTGACCGATTGCTGCCATTTGCCCAACAAGGCCTGAAAAGCCATTAGTTGGATCAATGTTTCACGTGAAACAT
>RFZE01000110.1 GCA_009920875.1 Alphaproteobacteria bacterium
CATGTCAGCGGCATTTGACCAATTTGAGGCCGATAGCGATATTCGCGTCGCCATATTGACCGGCAATGGAGGTACTTTCTGCTCGGGCATGGACTTGAAAGGCTTTTTGAAGGGTGAATCGCCATCGGTCAAAGACCGCGGCTTTGGGGGGCTGAGCCATTATGTGCCCGCCGAACCGCTGATTGCCGCAACCGAAGGCTATGCGCTGGCCGGCGGTTTTGAACTTGTTTTGTCTTGCGATATGGTTGTTGCCTCACGCGCCACCAAATTCGGCCTGCCCGAAGTGAAGCGCTCTTTGGTCGCCGGTGCCGGGGGCGTGTTCCGCCTGCCGCAACAAATTCCCGAGCGCATCGCTATGGAAATGGTGATGACGGGCGACCATTATTCGGCCGAGCGCATGTATGAATGCGGTCTCGTCAATGCGCTGACCGATGAAGGCAAAGCTCTGGAAGGAGCTAAAGAATTGGCCGCCCGCATCGCCATTAACGGCCCGCTGGCAACCGCCGCGTCAAAAAAAATCATGAAGGAATATAAAACCTGGCCGCATGATGAGATCTGGGCGCGCCAACAGGAAATCATGAACCCGGTTTTCGCATCAGACGATGCGCGTGAGGGGGCTACCGCTTTTGCTGAAAAACGCGCGCCCGTATGGAAAGGCAAATAAGTTTGCCCAAGAAAAGCATGAAGGGGCGCTTAAAGCGCCCCTTTTTCGGGTGCAGGTCAATTTCAGATATCGCTCCTAGCCGACCAATAGCGGGCTGAAGAAACCGAGCCAAAGCGCAATCGTTACGGCCGACATTATGGCAGTCACAACAATTGTGCTGGCGGCTTCGGCTTCCGCGGTTTGGTAATGGGCGGCAAACACGGCGGTAAACACCCCTGTCGGCATGGCTGACAAAACCGTTATTGTGGCAACAAAAAGAGGCTCGAGGCCAAAAATATATTGCGCTGTCAAATAGACGGCAAAGGGCATCAGCCCCAGTTTAAAGACGGCGACATAGAGTGACGGAAGCAAATTATCGCCGACTTTGATATAGGCCAGCCGCCCTCCAACCGCGACTAAGGCAACCGGTATGGCAGCGCTGCCCAATAAGTCCAGAAAACTGTCAATTGGAGCGGCCAAACCGAGGCCGGTGAAATTCCATATTACACCGGCGGCCAAAGCTATTACCACGGCCTGGTCACGCATGGCCATGGCCAGCTTTGGCGGAATGTCTTTCAATTTCAAATCGGGATTGGTTGTCGCCTCCAAGCAAATCAAGGCAGTGGTGAACACCAATAAGCCGTGAAAAGCCAAAATCAGAAACAGCGGCAGGCCGGCAGCCGACCCGAAAGCGGTGAGAATAATCGGGATACCCAACATGACCGTATTGGAAAAACAGCCGCCAAATCCGATAATCACATATTCAGACGCCGCACGGCCGGCAAAAAGCGGCCGCGCCAAAAAGGCGGTCACCGCCATGACCAAAAGCATGGGCGCATAATAAGACACCCAAATGCCGAGTGACAGGTTTTCGGGAAATTCCGTCAGGGCAACATTGCGGAACAAAAGCGCCGGCGCCGCCAAAGTAAAAACAAAGCGATTGAGCGTCGCCACATTATCCTCACTGAACAGGCCGCGACGGGCGACACCATAGCCAATGGCAATCACCGCAATGACAGGCAGCACAACGCCAAGTGCAATCAACATATTTCCCTCATCAATCTTTTGCCTGTCATAACAGAAATTATGTCGCAGCGCGAAATATCTGCTGTGGCTGGAATTTACCCCGCATAGCGCTACCTCCGGCATATGGAAGCCCAAAAGAAAACCTTCCCTGACCGCGCTGCGCTTATTGCACATGTCAAAAGCTTATCACCCGGTCATGATGGTGAACCGGTAAGCGATATGGTCGGGGGGCGCATAGCGGCTGAAGCGGCTTTGGCGCAGATTGATCCTATCGCCTATGGCGCTAGCCGCAATTATCTTGACGGCGCGGTGACGCGGCTGTCTCCCTATATCCGTCACGGCATTTTGAGCCTCAATGAAGTGCGCAATCATGCGCTTCAAATGGGCGACGACAAGGCGGTTGAGAAATTCATCCAAGAGCTCGGGTGGCGTGATTTCTGGCAGCGCATTTATGCGCAAAACCCGGATTGGCTATGGGCTGATATCGAAGATTATAAAACTGGCTTTGTGGCTTCCGATTATGCCGATGAATTGCCCGATGATATTGCCAATGGCGAAACTGACAGCGCGGCGATGAACCATTTTATTGCTGAATTGAAAACCACAGGCTATTTACACAATCATGCGCGCATGTATTTGGCCGCCTATATTGTCCATTGGCGGCGTATTAAATGGCAGGCGGGTGCCGCTTTCTTTCTTGCGCATTTGCTCGATGGCGATCCGGCGTCGAATAATTTCTCTTTCCAGTGGGTGGCCAGCACATTTGCCAATAAGCCGTATTTTTTCAATCTCGACAATTTGCAGAAATTGCATGCTGGCCCCGTGCGATTATCACAGCAATAAATGCTTCGCCGGTACTTATGATGATGTGGCGATGCGCCTGTTCCCTAATGTAAAAGCTTTATGATGCCTCCGCTGATTTGGCTGCACGAAGATTGTCTGCGCGCTTCGCATAATTTATTTGACCATGCGCCCGAGGCAAAAGCGGTTTTCATTTGGGACGATGCATATATGAACGCCATGCATTACGGCCTGAAACGCCGCGTGTTTATTTATGAAAGCCTGTGCCAATTGCCGGTCGAGATTTATGCCGGTGATACCGCCACGAGCTTGGCGCAATTGGCGCAAGACGGGCGAGACATCATTACCGGCAAAACGGCCAATCCGGCTTTGAAGGCAATCATGGCGATCATGCGCGAAAACGCAAAGCTCAGCGCCATTGCCGATGTGCCCTTTGTGCAAATGGACAGCCCGCCCGATTTGCGGCGGTTTTTCAAATATTGGAACAAGGCCAAAAAACACGCCTTCTCATATGATGGACGGCCTTAAGCTCAGCCTTGCGGCAACACCGCTTCCACGGCACGCAATAATTTCTTTGCTTGCGGTTTGGTGAGCGATGAAAAATCGCGCACCGCCCGGCCATTGGGGGCAATGAGAAATTTATGGAAATTCCATTTTGGTGTCGCGCCGGTTTCCGCTTCAAGCCATTTATAAAAAGGATGCGCCGCGCGCCCCTTGACCACGATTTTGTCACTCATTGGAAAATCAACATCAAAATTGACGCTGCAAAATTCCTTTATCTCATCTTTGCTGCCCGGTTCTTGGCCACCGAAATCATTGCTCGGCACACCCAGCACAATCAGCCCCTTATCGCGGTAATTTTGCCACAGCGCCTGCAGGCCGTCATATTGCTTGGTGAAACCGCAATAAGAGGCCGTATTGACGACCAATATGGCTTTGCCGCGATAATCGGCCAGATTGAGGTTTTTTCCGTCAATGGCGGGCAAAGAAAAATCATGCGCCGTTTGTCGCTCGGCCGCCACCGGCGTCATCAAAAACAACAGTAAAATCAACGGATATCGCATGAGCCAGAGATAGCGCCGCGGCGCCTTGTTTCAATAGCGCGCGCGATATTATTTGAACTTTGCGGTAAGCCGGTTCTAAACTGACGGTGAGAGTAGCGTTTATGTTTTTATATCAGTCAGAAAATGACAGCCATTTTGAGTGCCCGCAATGCGGTCAGCACGGCACAGTGCCGACCGCACATCTTGACGCCGTATTGCAGCGCAATGAACATGCCGTTATCAGCTGCACCAAATGCATGACCCGTTTTGCGCCGCATGCGCCGACCGCCGACAGATTGCGTGTCACCGAGCCGCTGCATGATGAGGATATCGGCACGCCGCAAATGGCCATGGAAGAAGCCGGTGATGAAGGCAGCGATGACGACGCGGCTGTGAACGAAAAGGGCAGTTTGCCCGAATTACAAGCGCATTGGCAGCGCCATGAAACAGACCCTTTGGCCATGCCGCCCTCACCTGATCAAGCGCGCGAAGAAGCAAAAGGCGCTTTGCCGCTGTGGCTGCAACCGCAAAGCGACAAAAAAGATTAAAGCCAGCGCCGCACTTTGATTTTATAATTGCGGTAAATCTGACCGAACTCGGCTTCGAGATTTTCTTCTTCTTTGACAATCCAAATTTGCTGCACCAGCAGCACGAATAAGGGCACGACAATCAAAGCCCAAATATGTCCGATGGCAAGGCCCGAACCGATAAGCAGCACCGCCATAGCGACATAAATCGGATTGCGCGAATAGGCAAACAAGCCGCCCTCCATCAGCGTTGATGGCTGACCGTCGGGAATAATCGTGGTTTCGTGTTTGCGGAAACTGCGCGCCGCCAGCAAAATCGTGGTAAAGCCCAGCACCATGAGGGCAATGCCGATATATTGCCATGTCGCGCTCAATAGTGGCTCGACCGGCGCGATATAGCCGATGAGCAATTGTATGATGATGCCAACCAGCACCATAAGCGGGGGATAGATTTTCATGCGCTTTCTCCTTTAGGCTGAGACGGAAAGAGGTTGCCAAATATCGCAAATGCGACGGCCGTCGAAAATTGCAATTTTGGGAAATTGCAGAAAAATCGCCTCGCTTTGCGTCGGACGCAAAAACACGAAATCATCAACTTTGAGGGGCGTGTTACGCGGCCCCATGAGAAATTCCTGATTGGACGAGCGACCAAATAGCGGGCTGGTTTTCAGCCCTTTCGGCCATATCGGCGCGGCCATCCAATAACCGCCATGAATGAAAATGCCGGTGCCTTTTTGAGGGCGACCGACAATAGTCTCGCCATGCTCCCAAGCAGCAATGGCCAGTTCATCTGACAGTTTCAAAGCCGGTGTGGCGATAAAGGCAGCCGCTTCAAAATCCTTCAAAATCGGCATATCAAAATCGCTCGGCTTGACCAGCGCCGAACCGGCCGCCAATTCATTGGCCAGCGCAGTGTCTTTATAAAGACCGAAAGTCGGACTGCCCGCCATATTGCGCACCATAGTCTCAA